>NZ_NUQC01000003.1:0-150509 GCF_002585125.1 Bacillus sp. AFS029533
GTGCTCGACTCCTATGGGATAAGCGGGAAGGCTGAGACCCCGCAGGCTTGCCGAGGAGGCTAAAGAACCTCGCCCCATGGAAAGCGAGCATCCCGTAGTGGAAATCAATCGCATTAAACTCCTTTACGGATATTTGGTAATTTAATTGACAAGGTTGAATTTCAACAGCGCGAGAAACCTCAAGTTTAATTTAAACTGAGGTTTCTTTTTTAAATGAAAAGGTTTAAGAAGATAACTTTTTAATATACAGTTTATAAATTAAAATAATTACATAAATGTAAAGCGAAATTAATGTTATAAATGAACCTGCTGAAATCAATGTTTCGAAGTTTAACTGTTTCTCTGTAAAAATCTTTATAACAGGTAAAGTATTATTAATAGCATTAGAAGTTAACCGATTAACATATAGTGGCTTCCAAAAAATAATTGCTAAAATAGGTGCAATTCCAGATTGTAATAAACGACCGATTAAATAAGGCTTAATACTTAATTTCACTTCAGAAATAATACTTGCTACTTGGGCTTGTATTGAAAAACCGCCAAAACCTAAAATAAAGCTAGTTAATGCCACTTGCTGCAATAATGTACTATTGCCTAGCTCACTGACTAATTTAGATCCTAACGTAATTTCAAATAACCCAGATAAAAAAGGCGTAGATAAATTGCCATTAACCTTTAAATTTGAAAAGCAATATGCAATTATCTTACCAACATTCGATATAAATCCAATTTCAATTAAAAGCATATTAAGAACAGAAAAAACGATAATAAATCCACCAATCATTAATAATGTCTGTACGGAAGAAGCTATTGCATCCCCTAGTATTTTTCCAATCGGTCTTCTTTCACTTAATCTTTTTTCATGCATAACTTTAAAAGCGTATTTAAAGCGGTTAGAATGAATTCTTTCTTTACGAGAGTAGTTAGGTTGGTTTCTTCCATAAAACCTCATAATGAGGCCTACAATAGCGTTAGATAAATAATGACTGAGTGCAAGTACGAGCCCAACTTTTGGATTGTGAAAAAAACCAACAGATACTGCAACAAAAATAAACAAAGGATTAGATGAATTTGTAAATGAATTAAGTCGTTCGGCTTCTAATTTTGTTAATTCCCCATCTTTATATAATTTTGCAGAAAGTTTTGCACCTGAAGGAAATCCTGATGCCATCCCCATAGCCCAAACGAACGCCCCAACACCCGGAACTCTAAATAAAGGTCTCATAATTGGCTCTAAAAATACACCAATAAATTGAACAATTCCAAAGCATATTAGAAGTTCACTTAAAATGAAAAAAGGAAGGAGCGAAGGAAATACGATTCCCCACCACATATTTAACCCTCTAATTGATCCTTTAAATGCTACCTCTGGATGCAAAATAATTGTTGATGTCAGAAATATGAGTAATAAAAAAATTAGTAAGGTAATGAAATAATTTTTTTTCACATATAAACCTCCAAAGATAAACTTAAAAAACATATAGATATTTGTCTAATTGTAGTAAGACCAATGAGTAGGAAATAAGATAGTAATATATGTATAAAAAAAACTTGTACAATTAAATATACGTAGCTGGAATTCAATTTTAGACCAAAGAGTTTAATTGGAGGGGAAACAACTTGGAACCGAAAATTGGTTTAGCATTAGGTTCAGGAGGTGCACGAGGATTTGCACATGTTGGTGTAATTTCCGTTTTAAAAAAGCATAATATTCCTATAGATCTGATTGCAGGCAGTAGTATAGGTGCTTTAGTTGCTGTTTTATACGGTGCTGGTGCGGATGTAGATCGACTATATAAAATTGCAAAAGTATTTCAATCTAAATACTATATTGACTATGTCGTTCCAAAAATGGGTTTGATTTCTGGGAACAGAGTGAAAGAGTTGATAAAAGTACTATCATTTGGAAGAAAGCTTGAAGAATTAGATTTACCAGTGTCAGTAATCGCTACAGATTTGTTAACAGGAGAAAAAATTGTATTTCAAGAGGGAGATATTGCTACTGCAGTCCGAGCGAGTATTTCAATACCGGGAATTTTTGTACCAGAAACGTGGAATGGAAGACTGTTAGTTGATGGTGGAGTCATCGATCGTATCCCCGTTTCAGTTGTAAAAGAGATGGGAGCGGATTTTATTATTGGAGTAGATGCTTCACCGATTCAAGTTAGTGGAGAAGTTTCGACGATCTATGACGTGATTATGCAAAGTATTGAAATAATGCAGCATGAGCTCGTTAGAAATAGAGAAATTGCTTCTAATGTTATGATTAGACCTAAATTAGACCATGTTAATTCTAGAAACTTTACTAACCTTGAAAATGTTATCAAAATAGGTGAAGAAGCTACAGAAAAATTAATACCAGAGATTCTTGAAAAGATTGAGCAATGGAAGGAGAAAAATAGTGATAAAAAGGATCAGAATTCTTAATGTACTATTAGTACTTGGTATAACGCTAATTCTTTTATATTTCATTCCATTACCATACTATGTTACAAAACCAGGCTTAGCAGAGCCTTTAAGGCCATATGTAAAAGTTGATGGTGCAAAAAAAGATAAAGGTGAATTTATGCTAACAACCGTAGCAATGGGTAAGGCAAATGTCTATTCATATATCGGTACGAAAATTAATGACAGTTACCATTTATACAAGATAGATGAAATAAAAGTAAAAGGTGAAAGTGATGAAGATTATCAGTTCCGCCAATTAAGGTATATGGAAGAATCAAAGCAAGCTGCGATTTTAAATGCATATAAGCAGGCTAAAAAATCTTATAAAGTGACGGAAAACGGAATAGTAGTCGTATCTGTTTTAAAGGATATGCCAGCCCATAACGTATTAATGCTAGGTGACATTATCACAAAAATTGATGGGAAAGAAATTAGTACGATCAATGACTTTACCAATACTGTAAAAAGTAGAAAACCTGGTACAAATTTTAATTTAGAAGTAAGTAGAAAAGGAAAAATTAAATACTTTAATATTAAAACAAAAGCTTTTAAAGACGAACCGAATCGTGCTGGAATTGGTGTTTCTATAGCAGAAAATTTAAATTTAACTACAAATCCAAAAGTTAAAATAAATTCAGAAGAGATCGGTGGACCTTCAGCGGGACTAATGTTTGCTCTGGAAATTTATGATCAATTAAAAGACGAAAGTTTAGCAAAAGGTCATGAAATAGCTGGAACTGGAACAATTGATAAAAATGGAGTCGTTGGCCCGATTGGTGGTATATCTCAAAAAATAATCGCAGCATCTGATTCGGGGGCAGAGATTTTCTTTGCACCAAATGAGAACGGTAAAAAGAATTCTAATTATAATGAAGCTGTAAAAAGTGCGAAAAAACATGACTTGAAAATGAAAATAATACCAATTGATACATATGACCAAGCAATCAATTATCTTGAAAAGCTAAAGACAAAAAAATAATTTGAATTGAAATAAGTGCATAAAAAAATGGCAGGATTTAAGGGGGATATCCCTAAACCTGCCATTTTTGAGCTTATAATATGTAGTTGTAACTACTTAAGATCTACTAAATTGATTACTTTTTTCATCATAAATAATTGGATACAGTGAATATTCGGTTTTTATTAATTTTTGTTGATTGTCTAATGAAAGCATCGAAGCATAAGTATGGGTTGCTTTCAAATCCGTACTTAGTTCTTTTTGATTTTGCTGATTAATCGTCGTGTAAATAGGTAAGTCGATTAATTTTTTTTTGGTATTTAAATAAGTTTTTCCCATTGAACTCATACCAAGTAAACGAATATAAGGAACTCGATCTTTCTCTAATATTGATGCCATTTCCTTTTTTGATGTATTTGTTAAGATATGTGTTAACAACCTTTGAATTCGAGTCCAAGTATATCGCTTTGTTTTTATTGAGGTCATTAACTCTTCAAAATTAAGACAGTTTAATACAGAATGTAATACTCTTCTTTCTAAACCTTCGACAGCTTCGTAAATTTCTTCAAGTTCTTCTTTAGTTGAAGTCATTAATTTATATTTCAAAAATGGTAAATATTCATTCCAAGAATGAAGCGCACCATACTCATTTATATATTCTTCAATGGAATCTTTAGTAAAGCATGGAACAAAGTCAGAAATCGATTGATTGTCACCTTTTAGAATTTTTCTAATTGCAGTAGCGCTAGCGATGCTATGATGATTGGTTTCTTCATCATGATAATTTGCAGCTATTCGCTGAATCGTTCTACCTTCCATTCGACTATCAAAGTGTTCAATAGCTTCTAAATAATGAATTCCTAAAATATTATTTGGAAGTGAAACATCTAGCTTTGATGATTCAAGATTTTTTTGTAATGCTGTACTATATGCAGCAGGATAACTTAGTCCTTCATCAAGAAAAGTACGTATACTTGTATTGATTGAAGAAGTAAGCTGCTTCTTTTGTTTAATTAACTCATAAAATGTCTCAATTTTACCCTCTTCACTTCCAAAGCAAACATAATCACATTTTAAAGAATCAAGAATTGAAATAGCTCCTTTGGCAAAGATGCTAGCGTGTTGAGTCGAATAGCTATAAGGTAATTCAATAACAAGATCTGCACCTGCTTGTAAAGCCAACTTTGTTCGTACATGCTTTGGAACGACTGCTGGCTCGCCCCTTTGTAAAAATTGACCACTCATTACCGCAATAACAACATCAGCATTTGTACTTTTTTTAGAACTAGTTAAGTGAAAAACATGCCCATTATGTAATGGGTTATACTCTACTACTACACCAACCGAACGCAGAGAAATGCACCTCCAATATTTACTAATTTCACGAATTTATACATTAAGAATACCAGTTTTGAGAAATAATTCGCAACCTAGTGTGAATTGTATTGAATTTTATTGTGGAAAATAATATATTAGATAGGTTACATATAAGAAGCAAGGTCAAGGATTAAAGGGGAAAGCTAGTAACCAAGTCTAAAACTTTTAGTGAATTTTTCGTCTTAAGCTTGTCGGGAATTCAGTCAAGAAGTAGAAAAGATGTCTAGTTCCACAAGCTAGCTCATTGGAAATATTCCATTAATCTTTGAAGTGGAAAGAATGCCACTTCTTTTGGATGGAGATATTCAAAAAAGAAGTAAAAAAGATGTCTAGCTCCGGCTCCTAACTCCTCGAGTCATAAGCCAATTTTCATCTAAGATTAAAGAGCAAATCTTAGCTAAAAACCGTCTTATGCTTGTCGGGAATTCAGTCAAAGAAGTGAAAAGATGTCTAGCTCCGGCTCCTAGCTCCTCGAGGTCATAAGTCAATTTCCGTCTAAGATTAAAGTTCAAATCTTAGCCAAAAACCGTCTTATGCTTGTCGGAGCTGAACAGTCGCCTCCGCTTTTCTGAAGTGTAAAGAAAAAATATTGACAAGTGATTATAAAGAATATATAATTTTCATTGTTGCCTTGAGGTGGTTTATTTATGAAATGGTCAGTGCACCAGTTGCAGAAATTAAGACATAAAGGTTTAAATTTAGATGAGACAATTGATGTAAGTCAAATAAAGGAACGTAATACTGATATTCGAGAGGTTTCTCCAATTCGAGTTACTGGACGAGTTGATTTTGGAACGAACCGTTATACGTTTCATTTAACAATAACTGGATATTTAATTTTACCTTGTGTAAGAACATTAGTTGATGTAAAATATCCTTTGTCGATTACCACAACAGAAACATTTTTTACAACATCTGAATGGAAAAGTGAAGATGAGAATTTTCACATCCTAGAGGGTGACGTGTTAGACTTAACCCCAGTGATTGAGGAATGTATCTTAGCCGAGATTCCAATGCAGGTTTATGCAGAGGATGTTGAGGGGAAAGAAACAGCTCCAACGTCAGGAACAGATTGGGAAGTTAGGGAACATGTCGAAGTAGAGCAAAAAATTGACCCTCGACTTGCTGGTTTAGCAAAATTTTTTGACAAACAAGATAATTGAGAAGTACCGGATAACCGGCTTCATAACAAACACTGACTTTAAGGAGGTGGGATCAATGGCAGTACCTGCAAGAAGAACGTCCAAAACTGTAAAAAGAAAGCGTCGTACGCATTTTAAATTAGCGGTACCTGGAATGGTTGAATGCCCAAACTGTAGTGAATTAACATTAGCACACCGCGTATGTAAATCATGCGGACACTACAAAGGAAAACAAGTACTTAGCAAATAAGCTAGTCTTTGAATGAGCACATAGGAAACTATGTGCTTTTCCTTTTGCCTTTAAACGTAGGTTGTCCAAGGTTGATTCCTCTAAAATCATGCTTCCTCTTACCTCTGCCCATTTCAATTTCTGTATAGTATAATAAAAACTAATAGGAAACTAGGAAAAGAGAGAGGGATTCCAATGTCTGAAGTAATTACTTATCAAAGAGATGAAATAGATTATATATTTTTAAATAGGCCTAATTACGGGAATTGCATTGATGAAAATACTGCAGAAAAACTTTCTGAAATTATCCGAGAAATCCGAATGAAATCCCAAAGTAAACTAGTTGTATTAACTGGGGAAGGTATGAAATATTTTTGTACCGGTGGAGATTTAAACACAATTTTAAAGTTTAAAAATAATTTAAGTGGATTGGAATCTTTTAATCTAAAAATGTGTGATGTAATCTATCAAATAGCTATGTTACCTCAAATTACAATTTGTTTTATTAATGGTTATGCTTTAGGTGGCGGCTGCGAACTGGCAAGTGCATTCGATTTTAGATACGCGAGTCACAATGCGAAAATAGGGTTTATTCAAGGAAGAATGGGAATTCCAACCTCTTGGGGTGGAGGTACTGTACTTCAAGAAAAAATGAGTCATCAAGACTGGATTACATTACTATCATCCTCAAATATTTACACCGCATTTCAAGCTAAGAAAATCGGCTTTATACATGAACTATCAAAAGATTTAACAAGTTTACATAATGAAAGCTTTATTAGTTTAGCTAAAAGTATTCCTGCACAAATTCATCATCAAAATAAAAAAATACTTATTCGTAAATGGACCGAGCAAAATCTTAAGAGAAGAATGGAAGAAGAAGTTATTTCTGCTATGCCACTTTGGTTTTCAGATGAACATATAAAAAATATCGAACAATTTACAAAAAAATTGGAAAAGTAATCTTCTACCTTCATTTTTTTGTGCATATGAATTAGTAAAATCTGCTTATTGCATAAGAAATTGGAGGGGATTGCAAATGGTTGCAAATCGCCAGGATGCATGGACTAAAGATGAAGATAACTACTTAGCTGAAGTAGTTTTAAAAACGATAAATGAAGGGTCAACTCAATTAATGGCTTTTAAAGTTGTAGCAAAGAGCTTATCAAGGACAGCTGCTGCTTGCGGTTACCGATGGAATTCTTTTGTTAGAAAGTTCTACAAAGAAGAGATTGAAAAAGCAAAAAATAGTAGTAAAAAACAAGCTGTTCCCACAAATGAGGTAGAACCAACGCACGATTCGGAAATAATTACGAATGAGATTCACGAAGACGCTACAACAGAAAAAGGCCATCCAGAAATAACCTTTGAGTCAGTCTATAAATTCCTTGAATATTTGAGATTAAAAGTTGATGCCAGTGGACGAATTAAAGATATACAATCTTTAGAAAAAAAGCTATTAAAATATAAACAAGAAAATGAACAATTGAAAATTGAAAAGCAACAATTAGTTGAAAAACTAAATGAGCTTCAAAGTGAGTATGAACATTTATTTGATTTTTTAGATCAAAAACGAAAAATAGTAAATATTAGTTCTAAAAATGACACGAAGGTAAAATAAAATGAAAAAACTCAACATCTTCTAAAGAAGTGTTGAGTTTTTTTTGTCTTTATTTATTTTCAGGTTTCCAAATGACAAATTCAGAATCTGCCTCAATGAAACCTTGTTTTTTCCAAAATTCATTTGAATTTGCTCTTGGTATCGTTTTAATTGTTTTCTTAAAGGATTTAGCGAAATTTACTAATTCTTTTCCGTACCCATTCTTTTGATAATAAGGTAGAACTTCCATTTTATTAATTTCAATTAATTCTTCATTATTTTCACTATGGGTATATAAACTCATTCGGGCAATAAGTGCCTTGCCTAAGTAAATACCATAGAAAGGAGATTGAAATTCGTTATCAATTAAATTTGATTCAAGATCTTCAAGCATTGATAGCTCTTGTAAACCGTAACCGGAAAATTGCTGAAATTGTTCAAGTGTTTTAAAATTTATTTGTAAACGTTCTATCTTGATGTTCAAAAAAGCTCCCCCTTAAAAAGAATGTAAATTTTTAATATTTTAAATATAATTATATCGTACAATTAAATTTAAAAAAAGATAGATTCGGTGTAAATTTATTATCAAGAAGATAATAGTGGAAAAATAATTTTTCGAATGGAGAAATCAATGAAAATAGGCATAATTGGTGGTGGTGCAGTCGGTCTTCTTACAGCATCGTATTTGTATCAAAATAAACATAATGTTACATTGTTTACGAGAACAGAAGAGCAGGCAAATCTTATAAATAACTTAGGTGTTATACTTTCAGTAGATGAAAAAACGAAACAAATGTGTATAACAGCAGATAAATTATTACCTAAAATAAATACGTTCGATCTATTAATTGTTTGTGTAAAGCAATATCATTTAAATCAAATCGTTAGCACGTTAAGTCAATATGAGGGTGAGAATATATTATTTCTCCAGAATGGAATGTCTCATATTGAAATCGTTAAAAATTTACCTATCCCAAATTGCTTTATAGGTATAGTTGAACACGGTGCATTAAAAACTTCTCCGAATGAAATCACGCATACTGGTAAAGGTATAATTCGAATTGGACAAATAAAAGGGAAAATAGATGCTTTAAATCGATTATCAAGTTTACATACAGCTGAGTTTCCATTTAAAAGCCAAGATGATTGGGAATATATACTTAAACAAAAGTGTTTAATAAATTGTGTTATTAACCCTTTAACGTCTATATTGAACGTTCGAAATGGTGAATTAATCACTAATGAGTATTTTAAACCAATTTGTAATTTATTATTTAATGAGGTTGCAACGATCCTAGATTTAAATAACCAAAAAGAGTGGAATAAATTAGTAGAAATATGTGAGAAAACGAAAGAAAACTACTCATCAATGAATCGCGATTTATTTCACGGTAGACAAACAGAAATTGAAAGTATGCTAGGATTTGTTAAAAAATTGGCAATTAATAAAAAAATAAATGTACCAACAATTGAACTTGTGTACAATAGTATAAAAGGACTTGAGAAGAAAAAGGGGTAATTCTTTTTGGAAAAATTTTTCATTTTCTTTATTTCACTATTAATTGAATTTCCGATTTTTTCAACAATATTTATCTATATGTTTTTAAAATTATTTTTTAAAAATAACAAGCGTAAACTTTTGCTTTTTACGTTAGATTTATCTACAATTCTATATATTAGTTCATCTTATTTTGTTTTAAATATGATTTTTCCGACTGCAACAGGTTGGATATTAATTAATTTATTATTGGTTATCTTATTTATTAGTATTATTCTTCAATGGAAAGCAAAAAGAGATATTCGGTTTACTAAGCTACTAAAAGGTTTTTGGAGAATGTCATGTATTCTATTTATAATTCTTCACTGTATAACCGTGTTGACTGGTTTAGTTTTAAAAATAGCTGAGTATAATGCTTAATTGAAGATCGAGAGAGGAAGTTCGTAATGCAAATTAGTAAAGTCCATTTAGACGGGCAAAATAAATTGCTGAATGATTTTGTAAATGGAAATGAAGTAATTTCTTCTTTCTTTGGTGAAAATCCATTAGTAAAGGAAGAAATGGAATATAGAATTAAAAATGTAATGGAGCGTTCTTATAATCGCACAGGATTAGTTAATGCACTAGAGAAGTTTCATCATAAGCATCATGCAAGTAATGAATCATTAGAAAATGTGAAAAAATTATTGAATAATAATTCATTTGTTGTAATTGGTGGACAACAAGCTGGCTTATTAACTGGCCCTTTGTATTCTATACATAAAATTATTTCAATTATTCAATTGGCCAAGAAATATGAAAAAGAACATGGGCTAACAGTCGTCCCAGTATTTTGGATTGCTGGTGAAGACCATGATATAGATGAAATTAACCATATTCATACAATTGAGAACAATACAGTAAAAAAACAAACCTTTTATCAAAAAACGACTTATTCCCATGCTGCTTCTAGAACAGAATTAGATCAACAGGAAATGAAAAAGTGGATTGATAAAATCGTTAAAACTTTTGATGAAACAAATTATTCGAAAGCTTTACTTGAAGAACTATATTCGATGATTGAGCAATCTACTACTTACGTAGATTTTTTTGCGAAAATTATTTTTAAATTGTTCAAAAAAGAGGGACTTGTCTTAATTGATGCTGACGATCCTAATGTCCGTGAGTTGGAGTCATCTTTATTTAATGAAATGATTCAAAAGCAAGAGAACGTAAGAGGCGTTTTAAAGGATACGAAAAGCAGATTAATAAAATCTGGATACCACGAAACACTTCAAATTTCTGAACAGAGTATTCACCTCTTTTACCATAGTAATGAAGGTAGACAGTTGCTTGAAGTGTCTGAAGATGAAGATGTTTTTCAAACAAAAAATAAAAATTATCAATTCTCTAAACTTGAGTTGATCAAAATCGCAAATGAACAGCCAGCCTTATTAAGTAATAATGTGGTTACTAGACCAGTCATGCAGGAGTATTTATTTCCTACATTAGCATTTGTTGGTGGCCCTGGTGAAATTGCTTATTGGGCTGAGTTAAAGGACATTTTTGGTCTATTTAACCTTCAAATGCCACCTGTATTTTTAAGACATATGTTTACTATTTTTGAACGAAATATCGTATCAGCATTAGAAGATTTTTCATTAGATACTAATGAGGTGCTGAAAACATCATTAGAAGAGAAGAAAGCCGAATGGATTAAAGATCAAGTGAAACTAGACTATAAAGAAGTGTTTAGTCATGCTAAAAAATCTTTAGAAGAATTGCATAAACCTCTTCAAGATGTAACGAAAAAAGTAACACCTAACTTAAAGGATTTTTCTATAAAGAATTTTTTAAAGATTGAAGAACAAATTCTTCTTTTAGAACGAAAAATAGAAGAATCAATTTTAAAGCAAAATGAAGAGCAAATTGAAAAGTGGAATCGGATCATCTGTTCAATTTCTCCAAATGGGAGACCTCAAGAGAGAACACTAAATATTCTCTACTATATTAATAAATATGGTTTTGATTTTGTTCATGAACTTTGTGATTTAGAACTATCATGGGATTACGCTCATCAAATCGTAAAAATTTAAGCCTTTAATCAAAAATATCGCTTTTATTAATATGAATAGTTGTTTTTTATAGGAAACAAACATTGGAATAAGCTGAATTTTATAATAAAAATGAAATCCTGCTGCACTGCTAGCAGGATTTTTTCGTTTTTTAAAGAATTTTTTAGAAAAGGTGGTAAGAAGTGGGGGAATGTGGTAAGTTTGTGTTAGAAAGTGGGGGAATAGGATGTTTATCGGTGAATATCAACATAATATCGATGTAAAAGGACGTCTTATTATACCTTCTAAATTTCGAGACAAGCTTGGTGAAAACTTCATTGTTACAAGAGGTTTGGATCAATGCTTATTTGGTTATTCATTGGCCGAATGGAGTGTAATTGAAGATAAACTGCGCACACTACCACTAACTAAAAAAGATGCGAGAGCATTTACCCGTTTTTTCTTCTCAGGAGCAATGGAATGTGAGATGGATAAGATGGGGAGAATTAATATAACACCTAATTTACGCAGTTATGCAAAATTAGAAAAAGAATGTGTAGTAGTTGGTGTTACAAATCGTATTGAGATTTGGGATTTATCAACTTGGAATACATATATGAATGAATCAGAAGAGTCATTTGGTGAGTTAGCAGAAAACTTAATCGGTTTTGACTTGTAAAAAATTAACAAATTGAAAGTAGTGAAAGCATCATGTTTGAACATATTACGGTTTTATTAAAAGAAACTGTGGATTCTTTAGATATTAAGGAAGACGGCATTTATGTAGATTGTACTCTTGGCGGTGGAGGTCATAGTGAATACTTACTATCTCAGCTTTCATCAAAGGGTAGATTAATCGCTTTTGACCAAGATGAAACAGCAATTAGACATGCAAAAGAGCGATTGAATAAATATGAAAATCAATTAACAATTGTAAAAAGTAATTTTAAACATATAAAAGAAGAACTCCATAATTTAGGTATTTATGAAGTAGATGGAATCTTATTTGACTTAGGTGTTTCTTCGCCACAACTAGATGTTGCTGAACGTGGATTTAGTTTTCATCAAGACGCACCACTAGATATGCGTATGAATCAAGAACAAACATTATCAGCATATGAAGTTGTAAACGACTGGCCTTATGAGCAGCTTGTGAAAATATTTTTCCGATACGGAGAAGAGAAATTCTCTAAACAAGTTGCAAGAAGGATCGAAGAATTAAGAGCTAAGAAGCCGATTGAAACAACTTTTGAGTTAGTTGAAATCATTAAAGATGCAATACCTGCACCTGCAAGAAGAACAGGTGGACATCCTGCTAAAAGGATTTTTCAAGCAATTCGTATAGCAGTAAATGATGAATTAGGAGTATTTGAAGAAGCTTTAAAGGATGCAATTACCCTAATAAAACCAAAAGGCAGAATAAGTGTCATAACATTCCATTCATTAGAGGATCGTATTTGTAAAACGATTTTTAAAGAAGCTAGTTCACTTCCGCCGTTACCACCAGGTTTACCAATTATTCCAGATGAGTTTAAGCCGAAGTTAAAATTAGTGACAAGAAAGCCACTTTTACCAACAGATGAAGAAGTCGAATTTAATAAGCGAGCAAGATCTGCAAAGTTAAGGGTTGCAGAAAAATTATAAGGAGGGAAAATAATGAGTAATTTGGCTAGAAAGCTACAACAAAAACAAGTTACTGATTTACAACAAAGACCTTCTAACAAGAAAAAACAAAAGAAAGTATCAAAAATTACACCTTTTGAGAAAATACTTTATTTAGTATTTATTTTTGCGTGCTTCTTTATGGGTACAAAAATTATTAAAACTCAAGCGGCAATATATGATACAAATTTAAAAATTCAACATGTGAAAAATGAAATAGCGAATGGAAAACAGCATAACTCTGAGCTTAAAATGAAGATTGATGAATTAAGCACATATGAGCGCATATGGCAAAAAGCAAAAGAGTTAGGTTTAAATATTGATAGTAACAATGTAAAGTTTACCGACACTAGCAAGTAGGAGATTGAGATATGAGTAAGAAAAAGAATAAATACACAAATTATGGTATTCGTTGGTTTTTTATTGGTACTTTAATCCTTTTTTTCTCCCTTGTTGCTAGACTTTCTTATATTCAATTATCAAGCACAGTAGAAGGTAAAAATTTAAAAGTTTATGCGGATGAGAATTACAATACATCCCAAAAAATTCCTGCTAAAAGAGGAACAATATATGACTCAAATGGTGTTCCACTAGCGGAAGAAGTGACAGCTTACACTGTATCGGCCGTTCTAGATCCAAGTGCATCAAAAAACTCTAAAGTGAAAAGACATGTCGTGGACAAAGAAAAAACCGCAAGTGAATTAGCACCAATTTTAGGTATTGATGAATCGGATCTTTTAGCGAAATTAGGTAAACCAAAATATCAAGTTGAATTAGGACCAGGTGGAAGAAATATTTCTCAAAGCACAAAAGAACAAATTGAGAAATTAAAGCTACCTGGTATTGTTTTTACCCCATCTCAGCAGCGATATTATCCAAATGGTGTATTTGCTTCTCATACGTTAGGATATACGAATGTAAATGATAATGGAGACCTAATTGGAGAAATGGGATTAGAAAAATCATTGAATAATGAATTAACTGAAAAAGATGGAAAAAGAAGCTTTTTACGTGATCGAAAAGGAAATATTCTACCATATGAAAATGAGAAGGTTACGCCTCCACATAATGGTGATGATGTGTATTTAACAATAGATACAAAGATTCAGAGTTTACTAGAAGACGCAATGACTAGCGTTGAAAAAAAATATGAGCCAGAAAAGATTATGGCAATCGTTTCTGATCCAAAAACCGGTAAAATTGTTGCAATGAGTAACCGTCCTAGCTTCAATCCGAATCTTCATGACATTACAAACTATACTAATGACCCGATTTCATATGCAATTGAAGCAGGTTCTACAATGAAAATATTCACTTTAGGTGCTGCAATGAATGAAGGCGTTTATAATGGAAATGAATATTTCCAATCAGGTCGATATAAAGTACCAGGTGGAGGAACTGTCCATGACGTAAATCGAAATGGATGGGGTTCAATTACTTTTGACGAAGGGATTCAAAGGTCTTCAAACGTAGGTATTTCGATTCTTCTTAATGAAAAATTAGGTGCAGATCGCTTTTTACAATACTATAAAAACTTTGGATTTACACAAAAAACGAATATTAATCTTCCAGGGGAATCAAGTGGTAAATTAGTATTTAATTATCCACTTGAAAAAACAACAACTGCTTTTGGACAAGGATCTACAGTAACAGGAATTCAAATTATCCAAGCTGCAAGTGCTATTGCTAACAATGGAAAAATGATGAAGCCTTATATTGTCGATAAAATTGTCGATCATGATACGAATAAAGTTATTAAAGACTATAAATCTCAAGTTGTTGGTAATCCAATTTCAGAAGAAACAGCAAAAAGAGAGAGAGCGTTATTAGAAACGGTTATTACTGCGCCGCATGGTACTGGGCATAACTATGCGATTGAAGGTTATACTGTTGCTGGTAAAACTGGTACTGCCCAAGTTGTTGACGATCATGGGAAATATCTTAAAGGACGCGGTCAAAACCTGTTTTCATTTATCGGTATGGCACCTGCAGATAATCCAAAATTAGTCGTTTATGTAGCGATGCTTCGTCCAAAACTTGAAGCAACTGAAATCGGTTCAGATGGTGTTTCTGAAATATTTAGAACAGTTACAAAGGGCGCTTTAGAGTATATGAAGGTTGAGCCTGTTAAAAATGCCAAAGTAGACAAATTAATTGATAAAGAAAGTATAGAAATTCCGAATTTGAAAGGTTTAACTTTAGATGAAGCTAAATCTTTAGCTACATCTGAAGGATTGAAACCTGTATTATTAGGAAATGGTTTAGAAGTTACTGGTCAATCAATTAAGTCAAAAACTCAAGTTGTCAGAGGTACTACTATTTATCTTAAGACAAATGGAACAAATACAATGCCATCTATTATTGGATGGTCAAAATCGGATGTTAACCGTTTAGGTAAATTATTTAAGCTAAATATCTCATCAAAGGGATCTGGATTTGTTACAAGTCAGAGTATTAAAGAAGATTCAGAGCTACGGGATCACGACTATTTAACGATTGAATTAAATAAACCAAATGGAGCGACAGACGAAGAAAAAGATGTAAAAGTAGATGTACAAGAGTAATATGACAGGAAATATGTTTAATTAAATAAAAATGACAATAGACCATTCTAGGACAATAAAAAGCTAGAAGGTCTATTGTATTTGGTACAAGCATATATTGAAACGAACATAATGTAGAGGAGTGTTCGTTTCGATGCGAGTATCTAATGTAACAGTTCGAAAACGATTATTTTTTGTATTCATTGGTGGTTTATTGATTTTTTCTATTATTGCAACAAGGCTTGGTTATGTACAATTTGCTATGGGTGATCTTTTAACTGAACGAGCGAAAAATTCGTGGAGTCGAGATATTCCTTTTGAACCAAAGCGCGGTGAAATTTTAGATCGTAATGGTGTTGCTCTTGCTACTAATAAAAGTGCTCCATCTGTATTAGTCGTTCCTAGGCAAATAAAAGATCCTAAGGAGGCGACTGAAAAACTTGCCCCAATTTTAAAAATCTCCGAAGTAAAACTTTATAGAATATTAACGAAAAGATCTAGTATGGAGCACATTCGAACAGAAGGTATAAAAATTACAAATGAGAAAGCTAAACAAATCCGAGATCTGAACATAGCTGGAGTATACATTGCAGAGGATTCGAAAAGATATTATCCATTTGGTAACTATCTTTCTCATGTTTTAGGTTTTGCAGGAATCGATAATCAGGGCTTAAACGGATTAGAACTATATTACGATAAGCAATTAAGTGGTGAAAAAGGTAGTGTTCAATTTTATTCTGATGCTAAAGGTCAAAGAATGCCTAATATTGCAGACGACTATATTCCGCCAATTAATGGTTTAAATTTAAAATTAACTGTAGATTCGCGAATACAAACAATTCTTGAACGAGAAATGAATAATGCAACTGCTCAATATAATCCTGATTCAATGATTGGAATTGCGATGAATCCAAATACGGGAGAAATACTAGCAATGAGCAGTCGTCCAAGCTTTGATCCTACTAATTTTAAAAATGTTCCGCCTGAAGTATATAATCGAAATTTACCTGTTTGGTCAAATTATGAGCCAGGTTCAACGTTTAAGATTATTACACTAGCAGCCGCATTAAATGAAGGCTTAGTAGATTTGAATAAAGATCATTTTTATGATGATGGGGCTGCTGAAGTAGCTGGAGCTCGTTTGCGTTGTCATAAAAGAGGTGGACATGGCTCTCAGACTTTCTTAGAGGTAGTTCAAAATTCATGTAACCCAGGCTTTGTAGAATTAGGTAATCGCTTAGGAGAAGATCGTTTATTTAACTATATTCGTAATTTTGGTTTCGGCAAAAAAACAGGAATTGATTTACAAGGTGAAGCATCTGGGATTTTATTCAGCATGGATCGAGTCGGTCCAGTTGAAGCAGCAACAACTGCTTTTGGTCAAGGTGTATCAGTTACACCAATTCAGCAAGTTGCAGCAGTATCAGCTGCTATTAATGGAGGAATTCTTTACCAACCTTATATAGCTAAAGAGTTTGTAGATCCGGTTACAAACGAAGTAGTTAGTCGAAAAACGCCAATTTCAAAAAGACGAGTTATTTCTCCTGATACATCTAAAAAGGTACGATTAGCTCTAGAGAGTGTTGTTGCACAAGGTACTGGTAAAGGTGCTTTTGTGGAAGGGTATCGAGTTGGCGGTAAAACTGGAACAGCGCAAAAAGTAAAAGATGGACGATACGATGATAGTAGTTTTATCGTTTCATTCGTAGGCTTTGCACCGGCTGACGATCCACAAATAGTGGTTTATATTGCAGTTGATAATCCAAAAGGGACTGTTCAATTTGGGGGAGTTGTAGCTGCTCCGATCGTAGGGAATATTATTCGTGATAGTATGCAAGTTTTAGGCGTACCACCTAGAAAAAATCAAATCCCCAAAAAATTCGTATACGGTGATACACCAACATATGAAGTGCCAAATTTAATAGGTTTGGAGAAAAAAGATTTGCAACCTTTGCTAGATACTTTTACTATTGAATATAGTGGCAGTGGAAATATTGTCGTTGACCAAGCACCAAAAGCAGGTGTTAAACTAAAAGAAGGTTCTAAAATAAGAATTTATTTAGGAACGAAAGAAGAAACTAAATCTAAAACTAAAGATAAAAAATGATTTAGTGAATACGAAAGGAATTACTATGAAACTTCATACTTTACTATCAAGATTAAAGCCTTTAGTGAATCTTCCATCTGAAAATCCGGAAATCACTGGGGTTGAAATGGATTCAAGAAATGTTAAACCAGGTTATTTATTCATCTGTATAGAAGGGTATACAGTAGATGGCCACAAGTACGTAGATCAAGCGATTGAAAAAGGTGCAGTAGCGATACTTGCACAAAAACCAATTGAATCGAATGTACCAGTAGCTTATGTGAAAGACACTAATCGTTCGATGGCTGTTGTTGGTAATACCTTTTATGAAAACCCAACACAAAAACTAAATCTAGTTGGTATTACTGGTACGAATGGTAAGACCACTACTTCATATATTATTGAAGAGATTGTTAAACACAATAAGAAAAAAACAGGTGTCATCGGCACAATTGGTATGAAAATAGGAGAAGAGATTTTTGAAACAAAAAATACAACTCCTGATAGCTTAACATTACAATCAATGTTTGCAAAAATGGTTGACGCAAATGTGGATACTGCAGTGATGGAAGTTTCTTCACACGCATTACATTTAGGGCGTGTTCATGGCTGTGAATATGATATAGCTGTTTTTACAAATCTTTCCCAAGATCACTTAGACTATCATGGAACGATGGAAGAATATAAAAAAGCTAAAGGTTTATTATTCTCTCAATTAGGTAATAGCTTCTCTACTCAAAAACCTAAATTTGCAATCCTAAACATTGATGATTCTGCTTCTGAAGAATATATGAAGTTTACACAAGCAAATCTAATAACTTATGGTTTAAGTAAAGATGCTGACTTGTTTGCTGATGCAATTGAATTAACGAATGCTGGTACTAGATTCACATTACACTTTTTAAATAAACAATATGTTGTAGAAATGAATCTTATTGGAACATTTAATGTATATAATGTATTAGCGGCAATTGGAGCAGGAATCGCATTAAATATAGAAATGGAGACAATCCTAGACGCAGTCGCAACGATCGAAGGAGTACCGGGACGTTTCCAAGCCGTTAATGCTGGGCAAGATTTTACGGTTATTGTAGACTATGCACATACACCAGATAGTCTAGAAAATGTATTAAATACTGTTAAGCAATTTGCAAAAAATGATATTTTTACTGTTGTTGGCTGTGGTGGAGATCGTGACCGAACAAAACGACCACTAATGGGTAAGATTGCAGCGGATCTTTCAACAAATGCAATCTTTACATCTGATAACCCAAGAACAGAAGACCCAACTTTAATTTTAGAAGACATGAAACGCGGATTAGTGCATAATAATATTACGGTAATAGAAGATCGTAAAAAAGCTATAACATTTGCGATTCAAAATGCAAAAAAACATGATATTATTGTTATTGCAGGTAAAGGTCATGAGACATATCAGATTGTAGGAACAAATGTTTCACATTTTGATGATGTTGAAGAAGCTAAAGAAGCTATTTTGCAAAGAAGAGGATAGTATCCTCTTCTTTGTAATGTGAAAAATTGATTTCATAATTCTTTATAAAAGAATTAAACTATGAAGTAAACAACAACAAAGAAGAGAACTTAGAAAGGAGGGCGTATAATGCTAGAACCGTCAATTTTAGTTGCTATGATTTCAGCATTTATCATTGCAGTCATTTTATCGCCTATTTTTATACCGTACTTAAGAAAACTTAAATTTGGACAGAGTATTCGAGACGAAGGTCCACAATCTCATAAAAAGAAATCAGGAACCCCAACTATGGGTGGGATTATCATATTAATTGCTTTAAGTTTATCTGCACTTTTAATTTCTATGTATTTTGATGTTTTATCAACACGTACATATGTATTATTATTTGTCACAATTTGTTTTGGAGTAATTGGATTTTTAGATGACTATATTAAGGTTGTTAAAAAGAGAAACCTAGGACTAACATCTAAACAAAAATTCATTTGCCAAGTTATTGTGTCAATCATAGTCTTTTTCGCAATCCGTGCTATGGGTATCTCTACATCTATTTCGATACCAGGGACACATTATTCATTTGATTTAGGCTTTATCTATGTATTATTAATTATCTTTATGCTAGTTGGTACTTCAAACGCTGTAAATTTAACAGATGGATTAGATGGACTTGTGTCAGGTACAGCAGCAATCGCATTTGGTGCATATGCAGTACTTGCTTATAACCAACACCAACTTGATGTGGCAATATTTTCAATAGCAGTTGTAGGAGCTGTATTAGGTTTCTTAGTATTTAATGCACACCCTGCAAAGGTCTTTATGGGAGATACAGGCTCATTAGCATTAGGTGGGGCGCTGGCTGCAATTGCAATCGTTACACACTTAGAAATTTTACTTGTCATTATTGGTGGTATTTTTGTTATTGAAACTCTTTCAGTAATGATTCAAGTTGCATCTTTTAAAGCAACAGGTAAAAGGGTATTTAAAATGAGTCCTCTGCACCATCATTATGAATTATCTGGATGGTCAGAATGGCGTGTAGTAGTAACATTTTGGTTTGTAGGATTACTTTTTGCATTATTAGGAATCTATATTGAGGTGTGGATGTAATTGAATAACATATCGAACTTTCAAAATAAAAATGTATTAGTATTAGGAATGGCAAAGAGCGGTTATGCAGCTAGTAGATTATTAAAAAAATTAGGTGCGACTGTAACTGTTAATGACCGAACACCTTTTGAACAAAATGAAATCGCACAAAAGCTAAAAAGTGAAGGCTTTAACGTAATTTGTGGTGAGCATCCACTATCATTAATAGATGATCAACCATTTTGTATTGTCAAAAATCCTGGGATTCCCTATACGAATCCATTATTAATAGAAGCTGTAAAGCGTAATATTCCGATTTATACGGAAATAGAGCTTGCATATTTAATAAGTGAAGCACCATTTATCGGAATTACAGGCTCAAATGGGAAAACGACAACGACAACTTTAGCATTAAATATGTTACAAGAAGGCAATAAAAACCCACTTGTTGCAGGAAATATCGGTACTGTTGCATGTGAAGTTGCTGAAAATGCAAAAGAAGATAATATTATTGTAACTGAACTTTCTTCATTTCAATTGATGGGAATCGAAAGTTTCCGACCAAAAATTTCATTAATCACAAATATTTTCGAAGCTCATTTAGACTATCATGGTACTAAAGATGAGTATATTAAGGCAAAAGCCAATATATTTAAAAATCAAACAGAAAATGATTTTGCTGTCGTTAATTTTGATGATGAGAATGTAATGGCAATGGCTTCTCAAATTAGAGCGAAAATTATTCCATTCTCTACAACTAAAATTATGCAAGATGGTGCATATGTTCAAAATGGCTTTGTATTTTTTAAAGAGAAAAAAGTGATTGAAGTTGAAAAAATTGTCTTACCAGGTAAACATAATTTAGAAAATATATTAGCAGCAGTAGCAATTTCTAAACTTCTAGGTGTTGAAAATGACGCGATTGAAAAGGTATTAACAACTTTCACTGGTGTAGAGCACCGACTACAGTTTGTTACAGAAATAAATAAGAGAAAGTTTTATAATGATTCAAAAGCTACTAATATTTTAGCAACACAAAAAGCAATTTCTTCTTTTCAAAAACCAGTCATTTTAATAGCTGGTGGTTTAGATCGAGGAAATGGTTTTGACGATTTAATTCCTTATTTCAAAAATGTGAAAAAAATGGTCACTTATGGTCAAACAGCAGAAAAATTAATTGAATCAGCAGAAAAAGCAGGAATGAAAGCAGTAAAATCGGTAGATAATGTTGAAGATGCTGTAAATGAAGCATTCGCTCATTCAGAAGTTGGAGATATTATTTTATTGTCACCTGCTTGTGCAAGCTGGGATCAATTTAAGACTTTTGAAGAACGTGGTAATAAATTTATACAAGCAGTGCATAAGTTAATGTAAGGCTTGTTTAATTCAAAAGTTGAGGTGTATTTAAGTGCCAACAAAGAAAAATAGTCCTGACATGATTCTTGTTCTCGTTACGCTATCATTATTAACAGTAGGTATGATTATGGTTTACAGTGCTAGTGCAATATGGGCATCTTATAAGTTTCATGATTCGTTCTTTTTTGCTAAACGGCAATTATTATTTGCTGGGGTTGGAGTAGTTGGAATGTTTGTAGTTTCAAATATTGACTACTGGCTTTTCAAAACACATGCAAAAAAAATATTAATCGCTTGTTTTATCTTGTTGGTACTTGTACTTGTACCAGGAGTTGGTCTAGTACGAGGTGGTGCACGAAGTTGGATTGGTATCGGTGCATTCTCGATCCAGCCCTCTGAGTTTATGAAACTTGGAATGATGGTATTTCTATCAAAATACTTAGCAGATAATCAGAAAAATATTACGTCTTTTAAAAAGGGTCTTGTACCAACATTAGGTCTTGTGTTTTTGGCATTTGGATTAATTATGCTTCAACCAGATTTAGGAACAGGTACAGTAATGGTAGGTACTTGTGTAATCATCATATTCGTAGCTGGAGCAAGAATTTCTCATTTTATGGGATTGGGTATTGTTGGGGTTGCAGGATTTGTTGCCCTAATAGCATCTGCTCCATATCGAATAAAAAGGATTACATCATTTCTAGATCCATGGTCTGATCCATTAGGAACTGGATTCCAAATTATTCAATCACTATATGCAATTGGACCTGGTGGATTATTTGGTTTAGGATTGGGACAAAGTAGACAAAAGTTTATGTATTTGCCTGAACCACAAACTGATTTCATCTTTGCGATTCTCACAGAAGAATTAGGATTTATTGGCGGAACATTCGTCATCTTATTATTCTCTTTATTACTTTGGAGAGGAATCCGAATTGCTTTAAGTGCTCCTGATTTATTTGGTACTTTTTTAGCAGTAGGAATTGTCTCAATGATTGCAATACAAGTAATGATTAATATAGGCGTTGTAATAGGTTTAATGCCTGTTACAGGGATTACATTACCATTCTTAAGCTATGGTGGTTCATCTCTAACATTAATGCTTTTAGCCGTAGGTGTATTATTAAATATTAGTAGACATGCGCGTACATAAAAGGACCGACTCAGGATTGAAGCAAGTACATGTTGTACTTGAATCTTTCAAAAATGAGTCGGTCCTTTTTATGTAGTAACGCAATGGGTCCTTACCGATTTACTTTCCAATTGGTGCGTTTTCTTTATTTTTATAGAAAAAACAATTAGAATGATAGTGATAAAATTGGTATAATAACTACTTAAACTGTTTAAAGTTATTTATGTATTGTAATTTAGGAGGATCTTTATGAAAATTTTAGTTAGTGGTGGGGGTACTGGTGGTCATATTTATCCAGCACTTGCGCTAATTAAAGAGTTAAAAAAACAAGATTCCAATGTAGAATGTTTATATGTTGGTACAGAAAATGGATTAGAAAAAGGGATTGTATCTAAAGCAAACATACCTTTTAAATCTATTGTTATTACAGGGTTCAAGAGAAGTATATCATTAGAGAATTTTAAAACAGTCTATCGATTCTTAAAGGGTGTATCAGATAGTAAGAAAATAATTCGTGAATTTAAGCCAGATGTAGTCATTGGTACAGGTGGATATGTTTGTGGCCCTGTTGTTTACGCAGCGGCAAAACTAGGGATTCCGACAGTTATACATGAACAAAATAGTATACCTGGACTAACAAATAAGTTCTTAAATCGTTATGTCACAAAAGTTGCAATTTGTTTTGAAGAGGTTGCTGACTATTTTAATAAAGAGAAAGTAGTGTTTACTGGAAACCCAAGGGCTTCTGAAGTACTTGGCGAATCAAATCCATCAATATTAGAATCATTAGGATTAAAATCAGGTAAACGCACAGTACTAATTGTTGGTGGTTCGAGGGGAGCAAGACCAATTCATCAAGCATTTTTAAAAAGTGTTAATCAATTAGGTGAAAAAGATTACCAAATGATTTATGTAACTGGCGAAGTACATTACGATTCTGTCATTGAGGAAATAAATAAAGTAGGTAACCCAGAAAATGTAGTGGTTAAGCCATTTTTACATAATATGCCTGAAATCTTAAGAGAAGTGGATTTAGTCGTATCAAGAGCAGGGGCAACTACATTAGCAGAATTAACTGCATTAGGAAAACCTAGTATTCTTATACCAAGCCCATATGTAACAAATAATCACCAAGAAGTTAATGCTAGATCACTCGAGAAAAATGGTGCGGCAATTGTTATATTGGAAAAAAACTTCAATAGTGAATATTTAGTAACTGAAATTGAAAAAGTATTACTAAATCCTATTAAACTTGAAGAGATGAAAAATGCATCATTAAAAATGGGTGTACCAGATGCTGCAAAAAAACTAGTAAATGTATTAGAAAAAATACGTAAATGAACTTGCACGAACGAGTTTGAAATAAAATAAAGATATAATAGAGGATACTATAAGCTAAAGGGGGAAAATATCGAATGTTTGAATCAAAATTAAAGGAACTATTAAATGACTCGAGTCTTCTAATAAATGAGCCTTTAGCAAATCATACGACAATGAAAATTGGAGGACCAGCTGAGTATTTGGTCATTCCTAAAACTGTGAATGAAATTAAAGAGATTATTAACCTTGCAAATGAATATGGTGTAAATGTGACAGTAATTGGTAGAGGATCAAATTTACTTGTATCTGATCAAGGTATTGAAGGTGTCGTAATTAAAATTAGTGATTGCTTAGACCATATTGAAGTAGAAGGTACAAAAGTAGTTGTAGGTGCAGGCTATTCAGTTATTCGTTTAGCTACTCAACTAAGTAGAAAAGGATTATCTGGTCTAGAGTTTGCAAGTGGAATTCCTGGTAGTGTTGGCGGTGGTGTATATATGAATGCAGGGGCTCATCAATCCGATTTTTCAAATATTACTTCCAGAGCACATATTCTATTTCCTGATGGAACAATGGAATGGCTATCAAATGAAGAATTAGACTTTTCTTATCGAACTTCAGTTTTACAACATAAACGTAAAGGATTTGTACTAGAAGCAGAACTTCAGCTCCAAGAGGGATCAAAAGAAGCTTCAACTGCTTTAATGCAAAAAAACAAAGATTATCGAAGAGAAACACAACCATGGAACTATCCATGTGCTGGAAGTATTTTCCGTAATCCATTACCACAGTATGCTGGTAATTTAATTGAACGTGCTGATTTAAAAGGATATCAAATTGGTGGTGCGAAGGTTTCTGAAATGCATGGTAACTTTATTGTAAATGCTGGAAATGCCACTTCAAAAGATGTATTAGACTTAATAGCATTTATTAAGAAAACTATATTAGAAAAATTTAATGTACAACTTGAAACAGAAGTTGAAATTGTTGGGAAAAAAATGTAAGTTTCTTCTAAACTAACCATATTATATGCTATAATTTACATAGCATATGATGACCAAGATAGAATGGCATTCATTTGCTGTTCTATTTTTTATTATTCTTAAATTACTTCTTAAGCAAAAGTAAATTAAAAAGGTATTTTTAGTTGAACATTGATAATGGAGGCATATTTATGCAGGAAAATAAGATTATTAGTTTAGAAGACCGTGTACCTGTTTTACGTAATAAAAAACGTAAAAAAGCAAATATGCGATTACTGGTCACAATTCTTGTGTTTTTTTCTTTGCTTTTATGTGTATTGTATTTCCAAACATCAATTGGTTCAAAAATTCACTTAGTAATTAATGGAAACCAACTGTACTCTGATAAAGAAATTCAAAAATTAGCCGATGTTAGCGTTGATGATAGCTTTTTGACAATTAGGTCAAAAAGGGTAGTAGATCAACTTGAAAGTCAAAACACAATTCAATCTGCAATCGTACATAAAAGATTTCCTAATAAAGTAGAAATCGATGTTAAAGAATTTCAGCCTGTTGGACAAGGTTTATTCAGCGGGAAAAAGTATCTTTTGTTAGAAAGCGGAGTCCTTATTAAAGAGAAAAATTCACTAGGAAATACTACAGCACCTGATTTAGTTGGTTGGAAACAAGGAGACGAGTTGCAGGAAATGGCTGCGGAATTGGAAAAAATGCCACAAAGTATATTTCATTCAATTTCTGAAATTGATTATACTCCAAGTAAGGATGATCCTTTGTTAATTACAGTTTTTACGAATGAAGGGTATGAAGTAAGGACAACGATTCGAAAATTCTCGAATAAAATGTCAAATTACCCATTAATTTTAAAGTCAATACCTAAAGATCAAAAAGGGGTTATCCATTTAGAAGTTGGTGCGTATTTTTCTCCTTATAGTACTGATACTAAATAGTCGATTTAACATTAGTTAACGGTACTTTCAAGTCTTTTTTAACTTTACATGTTAGTGTAGACTAGTAGTTAAATAGAAATAATGAAAAAAAATAAAAAGATTATGAAAAATCAAACTTAAAAAAGAGGAAAAACCCCGTAAATGTTGAATAGATGTCATATATGATATTTAAGAATGAACTGATGCTCGATTATAATAGATAGAGAAAAAGGAGGTGCCATCATGAACAGCAATGAGATCTATGTGAGTCTTGACGTTGGAACTTCAACAATTAAAGTAATCATAGGAGAACTAGTTAACGACACACTTAACATTATCGGTGTTGGTAATGTTAAATCTTCAGGCTTAAAACGTGGGTCAATAGTTGATATAGATGAAACAGTCAAATCAATCAAAAAAGCAATTGATCAAGCAGAAAGAATGGTTGGCATTCATATTGACAAAGTAATTGTAGGGGTTAGTGCGAATCAAGTGCAATTGATTAGTACTAACGGCGTAGTAGCAGTTTCTAAAGAAAATAAAGAAATTGACAATGAAGATGTTTTAAGAGTAATGGATCAGGCTCAAGTAATTTCGATACCACCGGAAAGAGAAATTATCGATGTTGTTCCACATGAATACATTGTTGATGGCCTTTCTGAGGTAAAAGACCCAAGAGGAATGATTGGTGTACGCTTGGAAATGGAAGGTACATTAATCACTGGTTCAAGAACTCTAGTACATAATATACTTCGTTGTGTTGAGAGAGCGGGGTTAGAAGTAACGGATATATGTCTACAACCTATGGCTGCAAGTACGATAGGACTAAAGCAGGATGAGAAAAACTTAGGAGTAGCACTTGTTGATATCGGTGGAGGCTCTACTACAATTTCTCTTTTTAGAGAAGGTGTATTAATGGCAACTTCTGTCCTACCTGTTGGAGGAGACCATATTACAAAAGACATATCAATTGGACTGAAAACTTCAACAGAAGATGCAGAAAAAATTAAAGTGAAATTTGGACATGCTTTTTACGATACTGCATTATCTGAAGAAGTATTGAGTGTACCAATAATGGGTAGTGAACAACATCAACAATTCAGTCAGCAAGAAATTTCCGATATTATTGAAGCTAGATTAGAAGAAATCTTCATTATGGTTCAAAATGAGCTTGTTAGAATGAGGGGAAGCAATTTACCAGGTGGATTTGTTTTAACTGGTGGTACAGTAACAATGACTGGTGTAATCGATTTAGCTCAAAAGGTATTTAAAAATAACGTAAGGGTTGCAACACCAGATTATATAGGTGTAAGAGAACCTCAATACATTACTGGAGTAGGTCTAATCAAGTATGCTTTTTATAAATCAAAAATGCGTGGAAAAAAACTTAGCTCTAATATTGCATTCGAATCAAATGAACGAAAACCTGTAGCTGTTTCAAATTCAAATACAAAACCAAAACAGCAGGATGAAGAGCGCGTCATGAGTAAAGTTAAAAGCATTTTTAAATATTTATGGGATTAAATTTGTGATGAATTTGAAAAGTAGGGGGATCAATCATGTTAGATTTTGATACAAATGTAGATGCTTTAGCGAAGATAAAAGTAATTGGTGTAGGTGGCGGAGGAAATAACGCCGTTAACCGAATGATTGAACATGGAGTACAAGGGGTAGATTTTATAGCTGTGAATACTGATGCACAAGCTCTTAATCTATCAAAAGCTGAAGTGAAAATGCAAATTGGTGGCAAACTTACTCGCGGTTTAGGGGCAGGAGCTAATCCAGAGGTAGGTAAAAAAGCAGCAGAAGAAAGTAGAGAACAATTACAAGAAGCTCTTAAAGGCGCAGACATGGTATTCGTAACTGCTGGAATGGGTGGAGGTACAGGAACAGGTGCAGCTCCAGTAATTGCACAAGTAGCAAAAGAATTAGGTGCATTAACTGTAGGTGTAGTTACTCGTCCATTTACATTTGAAGGTAGAAAGCGTTCAACTCAAGCGGCAACTGGAATCGCTGCAATGAAGGAAAGCGTTGATACTTTAATTGTTATTCCTAATGACCGATTATTAGAAATCGTTGATCGTAATACCCCAATGCTAGAAGCATTCCGCGAAGCAGATAATGTACTTCGTCAAGGGGTTCAAGGTATTTCTGACTTAATCGCTGTTCCGGGATTAATTAACCTTGACTTTGCAGATGTTAAGACAATTATGTCTAATAAAGGTTCTGCATTAATGGGTATCGGTGTTGCTGGCGGAGAAAACCGTGCGGCAGAAGCAGCTAAAAAAGCTATTTCTAGTCCATTATTAGAAACTTCAATTAATGGTGCACAAGGTGTACTTATGAATATCACAGGTGGAACTAACTTAAGCTTATATGAAGTGCAAGAAGCAGCGGATATCGTATCGACTGCATGTGATGCTGAAGTAAATATGATTTTCGGTTCTGTAATCAATGAAAACTTAAAGGATGAAATTATTGTAACGGTTATTGCGACTGGATTTGAAGGTGTCATTACAGCACCGCCTACACCTAAACCAATGGCGAGACAAACAATTTCAACACCTACTCAAACTCCACAACCAACTATTAAACGCGAACCAATTCGCGAAGAAGCTCCGGTTGTAGAAACGACTAAAAATGTAACTAGTCTTGATGACTTAGATATTCCGGCATTTTTACGTAATCGTAAAAGACGCTAATAAATGTAAAAAAACCAAGATAAGATGAATCTCTTATCTTGGTTTTTTTCATTCGTTCGAGTAGTGATTTTGTAAATTTGTTAGATCACTAAAGACACTCTTGAACTTTTCGTTACAGCCTTTAGGGAATAAAACACCTAAACCATGTGAGTGTATAAATTCAAAAGATGGGAGTTGTTGTTTAATGCCTTCCCAAAATTTATAAACCCCAAAATCTTGTATTCGTACTTCTGTATCATGGATTAAAACAATTCCTTCTATAGATACTTTTGGTAGCCAAGTATTGTAATCATGTAGCACAGCTTCAAAAGTATGAAAACCGTCAATATGAAGGATGTCGATCGTATTATCCTCAAAATTCTGAATTGCTTCGTCAAAAGACTTACGTAACATTTTAGCCTCTTTCTGGTAATGTTTTTGAACAACTTCATGCACTGTATCAAACACTTCATTACTATACAATCCACTATGCGGATCACCTTGCCAAGTATCAACCGCAAAACATTCACATGACAGATTATGATCTTTCACACTTTGACAAAAACAGAAAAAAGAAAAGCCAAAGTGGGTACCTAATTCTACAATTTTTTTTGGTTTAACGAATTGAACTAAATCGTAAGCAAATTTAGCGTGACCTTTCCAGGCAGAGTGCTGTCTTATAGATGGTTTAGTTCCGTCAAACTCAAAAATGGGTGAATGAAATATCCAACTGTCCAAATCCTCACTCCTTATTGGGCAAATTTAATAGAAATAAAGTGAAAGATTTCTATAAAATATTGACCTGTCCATTCCATGTTTCGAAAATGTATTGTCGAAAAACTCTTCAATAAAGCTTCCTTTTTTTGACAGACTTCTTACCGTGCTCATCCTATACTTACATATAAATGAATATTCTATAGAGGATGGCGAACAAAATTGGTGATATATGGTGATCTTGTTTGGTTATTAAACTTATTAATGGACTTCTTGATCATTCAGTTGACGGGCTTAATTCTAAAAAGAAATGTATCTATTTTGCGGTCATTGTTAGGGGCATTGTTAGGTTCTATCGTTGTTTTAATGACGTTTACTCCTTATGCATATGTTGTTGGCTCACCCTTTATGAAAATATTATTATCGTTTTTCATCGTATTTTTTGCATTTGGACGTCAACGGATTATCACTTTTTTACAGCTATTAAGTATCTTCTATTTTTCCACATTCATTTTAGGTGGCGCATTATTAGGCTTACATTATTTATTTGCTACAAATGAATCAAATTTAACCAAATCATCCTTTTATGGGGATCCTGTAAGCTGGTATTTTGTAATTGGAATGCTACCAATCGTCATATTTTACGCTAGAAAATCGATCAATCAGATCTCGTTTACGAAATGGAAATTGAATGAAATGTATGAAATGGAAATTGTATGGCGGAACACTTCGATTAAAATTAGAGGGTTAATGGATAGTGGTAACTCTCTACATGAACCGCTTTCAAGGAAACCAGTTATTATTTTAGATTGTTCCACTAGTGATTATGGATTACCAATAGAACTAGTAAAGTTAGTTAGAGATTCTGAAAATACATTACATAATACAGAAGCACTCGATGTCTTAAGTTTTTTTCAAGGAACTTATATACCTTATAAAAGTATTGGTCAAAGTAATCAATTCCTCGTCGCAATAAAACCTACTGTTGTTAAATTGAAAATTAATGGGAAATGGTATTCATCGAGTTCGGTTTTAGTTGGATTGAGTCATGTTACTTTGTCTTCAGACAATTTATATGAATGTATCCTTCATCCAAAAATGATGCAGGGAACAATTAATGAAATTGCATAGGAGGTAGAAAATGAATCGATTGTTCTTAAAACTTAAGTTAGGTTTGTATAAGCTATTAGTTAAGCTTGGATTGAAAGCCGACGAAGTATACTACATTGGGGGAAGTGAAGCATTACCACCTCCTTTGACAAGGGAAGAAGAAGAAAAGCTTTTACAGAAACTACCGAATGGAGATTTAGGTGCTAGATCACTATTAATTGAGAGAAATCTACGATTAGTAGTTTATATTGCTAGAAAGTTTGAAAATACCGGCATTAATATTGAAGATCTTATTAGCATTGGTACAATCGGATTGATAAAAGCTGTTAATACCTTTAATCCTGAAAAGAAAATTAAATTGGCTACTTATGCATCGAGATGTATCGAAAATGAAATTCTGATGCATTTACGTAGAAATAATAAAAATCGTTCTGAAGTATCATTCGATGAACCATTAAATATTGATTGGGATGGCAATGAATTATTACTTTCCGATGTATTAGGTACAGAAGACGATATCATAACGAAGGATTTAGAAGCCAATGTCGATAAATCATTATTAACAAAGGCATTAGATCAACTGAATGATCGTGAAAAACAAATAATGGAACTACGATTTGGACTAGATGGAACCGAAGAAAAAACCCAAAAAGATGTAGCTGATATGCTTGGAATATCGCAATCATATATATCCCGATTAGAAAAACGTATTATTAAAAGACTTCGAAAAGAGTTTAATAAAATGGTTTAAACTATAAGAACCGATTAGATTTGAGTTTTTCAAATACTAATCGGTTTTTTCTATGTCTGAAGGGGATCCAAATGATTTTAAAAAATATTTTTATTGATCTTAGATCCTAAATTTTATTTATTTGGCCTAGAAAATCCTAGATTTCCTCCAATTTTCCAGGCTTTTTTACTACTGAATTTATTATTTTTGTATACTTTATTTTGTGCATAAATTTTCCACCGAAGGAGATACTTACCTATAGTACAGCAACTCCAAGTAGGAGGGAACATCATGACACGAAACAAAGTAGAAATATGCGGTGTAGATACATCAAAGCTTCCAGTTTTAAAGAATGATGAGATGCGTAAGTTATTTCATGCAATGCAAAGCGGTGATCGAAGCGCAAGAGAAACAATCGTAAACGGTAATTTACGACTTGTTCTAAGTGTTATTCAGCGTTTCAATAATCGCGGAGAATTTGTGGATGACTTATTTCAAGTCGGCTGCATAGGCCTTATGAAGTCTATTGATAATTTTGATTTAAGCCAAAATGTAAAATTTTCGACGTATGCTGTACCTATGATTATTGGTGAAATAAGAAGATATTTAAGGGATAATAACCCGATAAGAGTGTCTAGATCATTAAGAGACATCGCTTATAAAGCATTACAAGTTAGAGAGCGATTATTAGCAGAGAATTCAAAGGAACCAACTCCTGTTCAAATCGCAGAAGTACTAGGCGTAACACATGAAGAAATCGTTTTTGCATTAGATGCAATTCAAGACCCAGTTTCGTTATTTGAACCGATATATAACGATGGCGGAGATCCAATCTTTGTAATGGATCAGCTAAGCGATGATAAAAATAAGGACGAGCAATGGGTTGAAGAACTAGCACTACGCGAAGGAATGAAACGACTAAACGATCGAGAAAAAATGATCATTAGCAAAAGATTCTTCCAAGGAAAAACACAAATGGAAGTTGCCGAAGAAATCGGAATCTCCCAAGCGCAAGTATCCAGGCTAGAAAAATCAGCAATAAAACAAATGAATAAAAATATACAGGGCTAACGAAAAGCGGAGGCGACTGTCCAGCTCCGACAAGCATAAGACGATTTCTGGTAAAGGTTTGCTTTTTAACCTTTACCGGAAATTGGCTTATGACCTCGAGGAGCTAGAAATCGTATATAGAGCCTGACTTCAATACCTGTATAATGAATTACATATTATAATGAATGAAATTTAAAAGACAAACAACTATATAACTAAATAATCCAATAACTACTAAAAAGTTAGTTAAACTGGAAGAATGAAAATACGATATTAATGTGTTAGACAATGGATGAGCATCGAACAACCTTGTCTAACACATTTTTATTTGAATTTTATCATGATGTTTGGCCCTTACTTCATATATTTTATAAAAAGGATGGTGAAGTAAAATGGCCAGAATTTCAGATTTTCAAGTTAAAGATGTTGTAAATGTTGCCGATGGAAAGAAATTAGGCAATATTGTTGATTTAGATATTGATCAATCAAATGGTAAAATCACTTCGATTATTTTAACAAAGCCAGGGAAGGGATTAAATTTTTTTAGTAAAGAAGAGGAAATGACAATTTATTGGAATGATATTGTGAAAATAGGTGAAGATGTTATATTGGTAAAATATCGTTCATCTGTGGATTTAGATGAAAACCAAGCTAGTCCAGTTAAATACACATAAAAAACTTGTTGACTGATGAGTTTCTAGTAGATTGGGGCGTAGTTGCAATTTTACTTTATTCCTAAAATTGATACCACGTCGAATGCGATTCCTTGCAGCTAATTTTATTTTCGAAAGTGAAAAAAATAAGTGTGTTTTGTCAAAAATAATCAAAAATGTGAAATCTATGGTAAAATATAGGAAACCATAACTGGTTTACATATATTTACTAAATTAGTTTCTGTGAGGTCTTATAAATATGAAAGAGAGCTTCATTCAATCGACTGAAAGTACTTTTATGATTCAACCTTGGGAAGACTCATACAAACATTTAGTTGCAGGATTTACAACAAAAAATGATGGAGTTAGCCAAGGTTGTTTCACTTCTTTTAATCTTGGATTACATGTAAATGACTCGAAGGATATTGTAGTAGAAAATAGAGAACTCCTTGCGAGTAAATTAGAGTTTTCAAAGACGAAATGGGTTTGTTCAGAACAAGTTCATGGGAATAATGTGGTGAAAGTAACAAAAAAAGATTGTGGCAAAGGTGTTACTGATTACGAAACTAGCATCGAGACAACAGATGGTTTTTATACGAATGAGGAAAATATATTATTAACTTCTTGTTATGCAGATTGTGTTCCGTTGTATTTCCTTGAACCAACAAGTAAATTTATTGGTTTAGCTCATGCAGGTTGGAAAGGTACTGTTCAAAACATTGGCGGACGTTTAATCGAAAAATTGGTGAAAGAAAAAAACGTACAACTTAAAAATATCCAAGTTGCAATCGGGCCAGCAATTGGTGATTGTTGTTATGAAGTGGATGATTTTGTGATGAATAAGGTAGATGATGCTTTTGAACACAAGATTCCTAATAATATTTTAACCACTTTACAAAATGGGAAATTCAAATTGAATTTAAAAGAAGCAAACAAACAATTACTCATTAGATCGGGTATTAGTGAAGAAAATATAATAATGACAAATTATTGTACAAGTTGTAACCCGAGCATATTTTTTTCTCACCGTAGGGATGGTGGGAAAACAGGAAGAATGATGAGTTATATTGGTTGGAGGAATTAGCATCATGACTGTCAAACAAAATTATGAGCGTATTAGTGAACAAATTAATGGAGCCAAAGTAAGAGCAAATCGAGATGATGATGTCACTCTAATAGCTGTTACTAAACAAGTATCCACTGAAGTGGCTAAAGAAGTTTTAGCTGAAGGTATACTTCAATTAGGTGAAAACCGTTTTGAAGGACTAAAGGAAAAACAAGATCACATTAAAAGTGATGTTATCTGGCATTTTATTGGTTCACTTCAAACTAGAAAAGTAAAAGATGTCATACATAGAATAGATTACTTACATTCTTTAGATCGACTATCCTTAGCAGAAGAGATACAAAAACGAGCAGCAGAACCATTAAAATGTTTCCTACAGGTCAATGTATCTGGAGAAGACTCAAAGCATGGCATAGATCCAAATGATGTAATCGAATTTGCTAGACAACTTTCAGAATTTGATAAAGTACAAGTTGTTGGGTTAATGACTATGGCACCCTTCACGGAGGATGTAACGATCATTCGAAATAGCTTCAAAGGATTAAAGGAATTACAAGAAAAAGTAAAAGAGCTACAGATTGCAAATATTCCATGTTCTGAATTATCAATGGGTATGTCTAATGATTTTGAGATAGCAATAGAAGAAGGTGCTACATTCATAAGAATAGGTACTGATTTAGTAGGAAAGGGAAGGTAGAGAAGATGAGTATTATTGGGAAAGTTAGAAACTTTTTTGCAATGGAAGATGAGTATGAAGATGATTATGAATACGAAGAGCAACAACATCAGCAACAACATCAGCAACAACATCAGCAACAAAAACAATATCAACAACAGCATCAACAACAACAATTTTCTAAACATGTAAATGAAGAAATTAACCAAGAGAGAAATGCATCAAAGCAAAAATTAGTAAGTATACCAGGAGGAGCTTCTTTGTCGTCAAAAGTTGTATTAGCGCAGCCGCGTGAATATGCAGAAGCACAGGATGTTGCAGACCATTTAAAAGCAAAAAAAGCAGTTGTGATCAATTTACAACAAATGCAAATCGATCAAGCTAAGCGCTTTGTTGATTTCTTAAGTGGTACAGTTTATGCAATAAGTGGAGATATAAAAAAAATTGGTACAAATACGTTTATTTGTACACCTGATAATATTGATATTTCTGGAACGATTACAGATATGTTATTTGAGGAAGACAATTCCATTAAAAGGTGGTAATTAAATGGATTTACTTTTTTATATTTTATACAAATTAATCTCATACTATAGAATCGTCATCGTAATTCATATCATTTTATCTTGGTTCCCTCAAATAAGGCAATCAGGCTTCGGTCGCTTAATTGGTAGGATATCAGAACCATATTTAGAGCCGTTCCGTCGAATTGTTCCGTCAATTGGTATGTTTGATTTTTCACCTATTATTGCATTATTTGCATTAGAATTTGCTGGAATTGGTATTTTAAATATTTCTCGTTTCTTTTAAAGAGAGAATCTAACAGGTTCTCTTTTTTAATTAATATTGATAGATTAATGAAAAAGAGGATTGCATTAATGAGTATTTATGATCATTTTCGAAAAGAAGAGCATGTTTTCGTAGACAAGGTTCTCAGCTGGAAGGAACAAGCAATTGAACGCTATTCTATTAAGTTGACAGATTTTCTTGATTTAAGAGAACAAATGATTATGCAATCAATTATCGGTAATCAAGGGGAGTGTTTTGTCGCTTTTTTTGGTGGTCGCGGGGATTGTGAACGAAAGCGTGCAATTATTTATCCGAGTTTCTATACACCAGTTGAAGAGGATTATTCTTTGGTTGCATTTGATTTAGTTTATGCAACTAAATTTCACACCTTATCTCATCGACAAGTATTGGGAACATTAATGTCATTAGGAATCACAAGAGGAAAATTTGGTGATATTTTAATTAAAAATGATATGATCCAACTAATTGTTGCTGATGAAATAGCAAGTTTTGTAGAAAGTAACTTAAATTCTGTAGGAAAATCGCCAATTAAATTAAAGAGAATTTCATTTAAAGAATTGATTGAATCAGATGATGTTTGGCAAACTAATAATGGGACTGTATCATCACTAAGATTAGATGTCTTATTAAGTGAATTCTATAATATATCGAGACAAAAAGCCCAAAGCTTAATTAAAGCCGAACACGTTAAGATAAATCAGCGAGTTATTGATTCTACTTCATTTTTATGTGAAGAAGGAGATTTATTCTCTGTCAAAGGTTTTGGTAGAGGAATGTTAATGTCAATTGATGGCTTATCAAAAAAAGAAAAATGGCGGATAAACTACGGTGTTAAAAAATAGTCAGAAATTGTAGAAGGAAAAACGTAGAAACTGTCGAAAATTTATTATAACCTATAAATAAAGAACATACATACATGGAGGTGGCTTAATTGCCTTTAACACCACTTGATATTCATAATAAAGAATTTGGTAAAAGTTTTCGTGGCTATGACGAAGATGAAGTTAACGAGTTTTTAGATCAAGTCATTAAAGATTATGAATTAGTTATTCGTGAGAAGAAACAATTAGAAGAGCAAATTCTTGATATGAAAGAAAGATTAAAGCATTTTTCTACTATAGAAGAAACTTTAAATAAGTCAATTTTGATTGCGCAAGAAGCTGCTGAAGATGTAAAAGGTAGTGCCCAAAAAGAAGCTAAATTGATTATTAAAGAAGCGGAGAAAAATGCTGATCGCATTATCAATGAAGCTTTAATTAAATCTAGAAAAGTTACAATGGAATTTGAAGAGCTTAAGAAGCAATCGAAAGTTTTCCGAACACGTTTAAGAATGGCAATCGAAACTCAATTAGAAATGTTAGGGCATGAAGATTGGGATCATATTTTAGATGATAAAGAAACAGAAGAAATCGCAAACTAGTCCATAAGTCTTGACGATTTGTAAAGTTTTAAATATAATTTATTAGATATTAATAGTAAATCGGTGACAGGGAAGAGTACTTCTATAAAACTAGGTAGCGAGTCAAGGATAGTGTAAGCTTGATATAGAAAATAGAAGGAAAATCACCCTAGAGTGCTTTTCTGAAATGAGTAAGAAAAGACGTTTCATTCACGTTACGAATGCTAAGTGGACAGTGAATTAATGAAATTTATTGTCAATTAGGGTGGTACCACGGGAACCTTTCTCGTCCCTTTTTTGGGATGAGGAAGGTTTTTTGCGTCTTACACGATTTATTATACATAATAGACAACTCCACTAATAAAAGGCTTGTAAGATGGATACAATGCGTTAATGTGGAATTTAAAAAATGTAAGGTAAGCTGCCTAGAGTAGTTGGACTTGCCTAAAAGGCTAACTTTAGATCAATCAAGTTTAAAATGGAGGAAAGCAAATGGAGTACAAAGATACGTTACTTATGCCAAAAACTGAATTTCCTATGAGAGGAAATTTACCTCAACGTGAGCCACAAATTCAAGAAGAGTGGAACAAAAAAGATATTTATGCAACTGTTCAAAAACATAACGAAGGAAAACCGTCATTTATATTACATGATGGACCACCTTATGCAAATGGTGACCTTCATATGGGACATGCACTTAATAAAGTTTTAAAGGATTTCATTGTTCGTTTTTATAATATGAATGGATACCGTTCTCCTTACGTTCCAGGTTGGGATACTCACGGTTTACCGATTGAACAAGCATTAGCAAATAAAAAAGTAAATCGTAAAGAAATGTCAGTAGCAGAATTCCGTAAACTATGTGAAGAATATGCTTACGAGCAAGTAGAGCGTCAAAAAGAACAATTTAAACGTTTAGGAATTTTAGGTGATTGGGACCGACCATATATCACACTTGAAAAAGAATATGAAGCTGAACAAATTAAAGTATTCGGTAAAATGGCTACTAAGGGATTAATCTATAAAGGTCTTAAACCAGTCTATTGGTCTCCATCAAGTGAATCTGCGCTTGCTGAAGCGGAAATCGAGTACCAAGACAAGCGTTCAGCATCAATCTATGTTGCATTTGCAGTTGAAAATGGGAAAGACGTTCTAAACGGTGGAGAGAAATTCATTATTTGGACGACAACTCCATGGACGATCCCGGCTAACTTAGCTGTATGCTTACATCCTGACTTAAGTTATGATGTTGTATCTGTAAATGGTGACAAGTTCGTAGTTGCTAGTGAGCTAAGAGAATCTGTCGCAAATGAACTAGGTTGGGAAGATGCAGTAGTTGATAAGACTTTTAATGGTTCTGAACTTGAAGGAATCATTTGTAAGCATCCATTGTATGATCGCCAGTCAGTTGTTATTTTAGGTGATCATGTAACGACTGACGCTGGAACAGGTTGTGTTCATACTGCACCAGGTCATGGTGAAGATGACTTCCGTGTAGGTCAACAATATGGATTAGAAGTGCTTTGTCCAGTAGATGAAAAAGGTGTTCTAACAAAAGAAGCTCCTGGTTTTGAAGGTTTATTTTATGATGAAGCTAATAAAGAAATTACAAAAGCATTAGAAGAAAAAGGTGCTTTATTAAAATTACAATTTATTACACACTCTTATCCTCATGACTGGAGAACGAAAAAACCAATTATCTTCCGTGCAACTGCACAATGGTTTGCATCAATTGAAGCAATTCGTGAGCAATTAATGCAAGCTGTTCAAGATACTAAGTGGTTCCCAGCTTGGGGGGAAACTCGACTATTTAACATGGTTCGTGATCGTGGAGATTGGTGTATCTCACGTCAACGAGTTTGGGGAGTTCCAATTCCAGTATTTTATGCTGAAGACGGAGAAGCAATTATTACAGAAGAAACGATTGAACATGTTTCGAACTTATTTAAAGAGCATGGTTCAAATATTTGGTTTGAAAAAGAAGCAAAAGAATTATTACCTGAAGGATTTACACATCCTGGTTCACCAAATGGTAACTTCACTAAAGAGAAAGATATCATGGATGTTTGGTTTGATAGTGGTTCATCACACCAAGCAGTATTAAACACTCGTGAGGAATTATCTTTCCCTGCTGATATTTACTTAGAAGGTTCTGACCAATACCGTGGTTGGTTTAACTCTTCATTAAGTACAAGCGTTGCTGTAACTGGTCAAGCTCCTTATAAAGCTGTAGTAAGCCATGGCTTCGTTTTAGATGGTGAAGGTCGCAAGATGAGTAAATCAATCGGAAACATCGTTCTACCATCAAAAATTATGAATCAATATGGTTCGGATATTTTACGTCTATGGGTAGCTTCTGTAGATTATCAATCAGATGTTCGTATCTCTGACGCATTAATGAAACAAGTTGCTGAAGTATACCGTAAAATCCGTAATACGTTCCGTTTCTTACTAGGAAACCTAGACGGATTTAACACAGAACAAGATGCTTTAAAATATGAAGAGCTACGCGAATTAGATCAATACATGCTAGTTAAATTAAACAATGTGGTTAAAACAGTTCGTGAATCGTACGAGAAATATGAATTTGCAAATGTTTACCACACAATTCAAAACTTCTGTACAACTGAATTAAGTTCTTTCTATTTTGATTTATCAAAAGATGTTTTATATATCGAGCCAAAAACGAATAAAGATCGTTTAGCAATTCAAACAGTATTACATGAGTCATTACAAGCTCTAACTCGTTTAGTAGCTCCAATTTTACCTCATACAGCTGAAGAAGTATGGTCACATATGGCAGGAACTACTGTTGATAGTATTTTCTTAACTGAAATGCCAGATGTTAAAGATTTCGGCGATACTCAAAGCTTAGAGGCTAAGTGGGAAAAATTCATGAATTTACGTGATGACGTATTAAAAGCACTTGAAGTTGCACGTAATGAAAAAGTAATCGGTAAATCTCTAACTGCAGCAGTGAAAATCTATCCTAATGCAGAAGTAGCAGAACTACTAAATTCGATTAATGAAGACTTCAAACAATTATTAATTGTTTCTCAAGTAGAAATTGCTAGTAGCGATGAGCAAGCTCCTGAAACAGCGCAAAAATTTGATACATTAAGTATCGAAGTAACACCTGCAACAGGGGAAACTTGTGAACGATGCTGGGTTGTTACAGAAGAAGTTGGTAAAGATGAAGCACATCCAACACTTTGCTTACGTTGTGCAAGTGTTGTAAAAGATATTTAATGAATGTGAAGTACTAAATTAGAGGGCCGAAAGATTAAACTTTCGGCTCTTTTTAATACAAAATTGTAAATATGGTTGTATTGGTGTATGGTATGTATAAGCGGTACTAAAATAAAAAATAAGAGGGATTTTTACCATGAATTATGTGAATAATCCAAATTGGGCTAAGTTAACTGATTTAATGAAGAAGCGAGTGGAATTAAGAGAAAAGGGATACAGTTACCAAGAAATAGCTGACTTAGAGCAGAAAAGTCGCTCAAGTATACAACAAAGTATCAAGCGTTCATATTACCTTTTAGGAATAAAAGAACCAGATATTAAAGGAATCCTAAAAAAAGAAATTGAACAGTCTGTTAATATAGAAGGAATTAGGAATGAAATGCTTGAGGAAATGAGAAAACAAGGAATTAGGGAATTTGTAAAAGAGTTTATTAAAAGAGATGATGTAAGAGAGATTCTAAAAGAAGAATATAGAAAAGAATTAGAAGATGAAAAAGGATGAACGTAGTAAAATCTTCCTTTTTTTATTTTCCGGTTGTATGTATGTATGTGTTGATGTAAGATTGTTCTTGTAAGCGATAACATCAACTAAAAACAAACATTGGGGGAATACAATTTGAATAAAAACATCAAAAAAGTAACTCAAACAGTTTTAGGAATTGCGATCGCAACGCCAATGGTTTTAGGATTAGGATCATATGCAGGAGCAACTTCAGGTGCAGTAACCGCTACTAAAGTAGCTGTAAAAGACAAAGCCAGCTATCGTGCTAAAACTGTTGGATATCTAGCTAAAAATCAACAAATTAACTACTCGGGTTACAATAGTACATTTGTAAAAGTTAACTATAAAGGTAAAACAAGATTTATTCTAAAAAAATACGTAAAATATGTACCATCAACAAGTCCAGCAACACCAGCAACACCAGCAACACCAGCAACAACACCGTCTAATCCGACTACACCAGCAAGCTCAAATGATTCGATTCAACAACAAATTTTAGACTTAGTAAATATCGAGCGTGGTAAAGGCGGATTAAAGCCATTAACACTATCTAGCTATCTGGACGGAACGGCTCAAGCATGGTCACAAACAATGAGTAATGCGAACAACATGTATCATTCAACATTAAGCTTCAATGGTGGATACAAGGGTGAAAACATCGCTCATGGTCAAACAACTGCAAATGAAGTAATGACTGATTGGATGAATTCACCAGGTCATAGAGCAAACATCATGAGCCCAAACTTTAAACAACTTGGAGTAGGTAAAGTCGGAACTTATTGGACGCAACAATTTACAGACTAATAATACTCAATCATTAATAGAAATTTTTTGAAAGATATAAGGAAACCCGCAAAGGACATGGAGCCTGCGGGTTTTCTTTTTCAGTTTAAATAAAGATCACAATTATGAATGGAAATATCTTTAGCCATTTCCTTTAAAGGAAAAAGTTTCACCTATTATCGACTTCGGTTTGAGGGAAAAGTATTTTTACATAAAAAAATTGGGAGTGAAGAAGATGAGGAGCAATGAAATTTTCTATATCAAACAAGAGCTCGAACTTATTAAAAATGAATTGCTACATCGTTTATTTTCTGAACCAATAAGTTCTACTGATATTGAGCAACATCATTCAATTTATGAAGAGACAAATAAACACCATATCCTTGTTGAAGACATGCAAAATGATTTATATGATATTGAGATTGCCTTGCAAAAAATTGATCATGGATTATTTGGTTATTGTGAGGTAACTGGGCAAGCTATTCCAATCGAAAAATTAAAAGTGCTTCCAACAGGTCGAACGTTAGAGGATTTTAGTTTTGTAAGAAATCATTACTAATACTATTCATTGTATAAACGTTTCCCCTATGCTAAAATTTGATGAGATATCTAATAAGGTAGGGGATAAATTTGGCATATATTATTGCGGTAATTGTCATTTTAATTGATCAGCTGACAAAACTTGCGGTATTAAAGAAGATGTATTTAGGAGAAAATATTGAGATTATTAAAAATATTTTTTACATAACATCACATCGCAATCAAGGGGCGGCTTGGGGAATGCTCCAAGGGAAAATGGGTTTCTTTTATTTAATTACTTTAGTCTTTGTGGTAGCAGTGATTTACTTTATCCAAAAGCACGCAAAAGGAGATCGATTCCTTGGTCTATCTTTAGGATTAGTATTAGGTGGTGCGATAGGTAATTTTATTGATCGATTCTTCCGTAAAGAAGTAGTTGATTTTATTCATGTTTATATTTTCAATTATGATTTCCCTGTTTTTAATATTGCAGATTCTGCACTTTGTGTGGGCGTTATTTTATTATTTATTATTACTTTATTGGAAGATAAAAGAGGAGTTAAGAAATGACAGTTTTTGCTTTTACAGTTCAAGAGGATCAACATTTAGAAAGAATCGATACGTTTATTGCAACTCAAAATGATGAGTGGTCAAGATCTCAAGTACAAACATGGTTAAAAGAAGATTTTGTATTAGTGAACGGTGAAAAAATTAAACGTAATTATAAAGTAAAACAGGGCGATGAAATATCAGTTTCAGTACCTGATCCAAAGCCATTAGAAGTAATAGCTGAAAATATTCCACTAGATGTTTATTATGAGGATGCGGATGTTATTGTCGTAAATAAACCTCGTGGAATGGTAGTTCATCCTGCATTAGGTCATGAAACGGGTACTTTAGTGAACGCATTAATGTATCATTGTAAAGATTTATCTGGCATTAATGGTGTATTAAGACCTGGAATAGTACATCGAATTGATAAGGATACATCAGGTTTATTAATGGTTGCAAAAAATGATGTAGCTCATGAGAAGCTTGCAGACCAATTACGTCAAAAAACCTCTGTACGTAAGTATATTGCGATTGTACATGGGGTAATTCCGCATGAAGAAGGCACAATCGATGCGCCAATTGGACGAGATAAAAGTGATCGTCAAAGTATGACGGTTACTGAAGATAATAGTAAAGAAGCTGTGACTCATTTTAGAGTATTAGAGCGATTTGAAGAGTTTACTTTAGTTGAATGTCAGCTTGAAACAGGTCGAACACACCAAATTCGTGTTCATATGAAATACATAGGATACCCGTTAGCTGGTGATCCTAAATATGGACCACGTAAAACTTTAGATATAGATGGTCAAGCGCTACATGCAGCTGTTTTAGGTTTTAACCATCCAAGAACAAATGAGTACTTAGAGTTTTCATCACCTATACCAGAAGTACTAGAAAATATTATTGAACAATTACGCAGATAACTGTTGACAATGATTGTAACATAGGTCATAATGAGGACAGTTGAATGAACCTTTAACACAACCCCGTGAGGTTGAGAAGGAAGCGGAAAAATGAAAAGGGATAATTGTATCCTTTTGCGCTACCCTCTTGTCCATCGGGCAAGAGGGTTTTTTGCTTCTACACTATAAAAGTAGGAGGTAAGGTAAATGACTGAAAAAGCAATCATCTTAGACGAACTAGCGATCAGACGTGGTTTAACAAGAATTGCACATGAAATGCTAGAAAATAACAAAGGTATTGAAAATGTTGTTTTGGTTGGTATTAAAACCAGAGGTGTTTATCTGGCAAAACGTATTGCAGAAAGAATTAAACAGATTGAAGGTAAAGAGGTAATCATGGGCGATTTAGATATTACTCTTTATCGAGATGATTTATCGACAAAGACAGAAAACAAAGAACCATTAGTAAAGGGTTCAAATGTTCCTGTAGACCTAACAAACAAAAAAGTAATTTTAGTTGATGATGTGCTTTACACAGGTAGAACAGTTCGTGCCGCAATGGACGCTGTGATGGACCTAGGTAGACCGGCACAAATACAATTAGCAGTTTTAGTAGATCGAGGACATCGTGAGCTTCCAGTAAGAGCAGACTATGTTGGTAAAAATATTCCAACTTCGAGTAATGAAAAAGTAGTCGTAGCATTAAAGGAAACAGATGACCACGATAAAGTAAGTATATTTGAAAAATAGAAGTCCCTTTTAAATTTGGTCCAGAGAGGCTAACAAAGGGTCTAGTTAGTTGCTGCCTTATTTGAAGCAACGCACTTGGACTCTTTGTGTACAACCACAAAGAGTTTTTTTATTGGGAAAATTGGAGGAAACAACATGATAAAACAAAAACCTGTCCTAGAGATAAATGAAAAACCGAATATAGGTCAATGGATTTTCCTAAGTTTACAACACTTATTCGCAATGTTTGGATCGACGGTATTAGCTCCAATCTTAATCGGAATAAATCCTTCAATCGCACTAATATCCAGTGGGATTGGAACAATCGTGTTCGTACTAATTACAAGAGGTAAAGTACCATCTTACCTTGGATCATCATTCGCCTTCATCGCTCCGATGATCTACGCGAAAACAAATTTAGAACCTGGTGCAGCGTTCGTAGGAGTTTTCATCACAGGGATCATCTATGCAGTAATCGCACTAATCATTAACAAAGTAGGCGTGAAATGGTTATTCAGAGTATTACCGCCAATCGTAGTTGGGCCGGTAATTATCGTAATCGGATTAAGCTTATCAACAGTAGCGGTTGGAATGGCAATGAATGGAGCAGACGGCAAATACAGTTCAACATCAATCGCAATCGCATTAATAACACTAGCTATCACAATCATAACAGCATTATTCACAAGAGGTTTCTTATCAGTTATACCAATCCTAGTAGGAATTATCGGTGGATACATTACTTCAATCTTCTTTGGGGTTGTAGACTTCACAAAAATAGAAGAAGCAAAATTGATTGCAGTACCTGATTTCTCAGTACCATTTGTTAACTACACACCACATGTCACTTTCCAGCTACTAATCATCTTTGTACCAGTAGCAATCGTGACAATCTCAGAACATATAGGACACCAAGTAGTACTAGGAAGTGTCGTAAATAAAGATTTAATTAAAGATCCTGGATTGGATAAGTCATTATTCGGAGATGCAGTTTCAACAATGATCGCAGGCTTAATAGGTGGTCCTACAACAACGACATACGGTGAAAACATTGGAGTTCTAGCAATCACACGAGCATACAGCGTATACGTATTCATAGGTGCTGCAGTGTTGGCCATAACATTTGGATTCGTCGGAAAAATCTCAGCGATCATCAGCTCAATCCCGACACCTGTAATGGGTGGTATCTCAATCCTACTATTCGGAATCATCGCATCAAGCGGATTACGAGTACTAGTAGAAAACAAGATTGATTTTGCTAAACAACGTAACTTAGTTATCGCTTCAGTCATCCTAGTACTAGGAATTGGTGGAGCAGCAATACACATTGGTAATCAATTCGCATTAGAAGGAATGGCTTTATCAGCTTTAATCGGAGTTGTGCTAAATTTAGTCCTTCCAGAACAAATTGGTGGCGACGATCGCAATATCGAAAAAAAGGATGAGAGCCTCGCTTCATAATTAATAAATGAATAGGGAATTCTTACAGTGATAAGACTTCAAAAATAAAAGAGATGAAATTCATTTAGGGGGATGACGGATGAATCATTTATTAACCATGTCTGATTTAACAATTGAAGAAATTCAAGATTTGCTAAACGAAGCACAAAGCTTTGCAAATGGAGAAATAAGTAGCCTAAAACGTCAGACATTTGTTGCAAATTTGTTTTTTGAGAATAGTACGAGAACTCGCTTCAGCTTTGAGGTAGCTCAAAAGAAACTTGGACTTGAAGTTATTAACCTAGCTGTTGAAAGCTCAAGCATTCAAAAAGGTGAAACTTTATATGATACAGTTAAAACCCTTCAAGCAATTGGTGTTGAAGCAGTCGTAATTCGTCATACACAAGACGAGTATTTTCAAGAAATAAAAGATGCAGGAATGCCAATCCTGAATGCCGGCGATGGATGTGGAAATCACCCAACACAATGCCTACTTGACTTACTTACAATCAAACAAGAATTTGGAAGCTTTGAAGGATTAAAAGTAGCAATTGTTGGAGATTTAAGACACTCAAGAGTTGCTCGCTCTAATGCTGAAGCACTAACTAGATTAGGTGCAGAAGTATTCTTCGCAAGTCCTGATGAATGGAAAGACGATAAAAATACTTATGGAACTTATAAAAAATTAGATGAATTAGTCGAAGAAGTTGATGTCATGATGCTACTTAGAGTACAACATGAAAGACATGACGCTGAGACAAATCACATAATGGAAAATTACTTACAAAAGCATGGCCTAACGGTTGAAAGAGCAGCAAAAATGAAACCTACAAGCATTATCATGCATCCTGCACCATTTAATCGAGATGTTGAAATTGCAAGTGAATTAGTTGAATGCAAGCAATCAAGAATCTTCAAGCAAATGGAAAACGGAGTATTTGTACGAATGGCTGTGTTAAAAAGAGCCTTACCAACAGTATGGGGAGAGATGAAAAATGAAGTACTTGTTTAAAAACGGTGTCATCTTACAAGAAAATGGTGAACTTCTAAATCGAGACGTATTAGTAGTTAATGGAAAGATCTCAGTAATCGCTGAAACAATCGTTGATGAAGATGCTAAGCAAATTGAATTAGACGGCAAGTTGCTTTCACCAGGTTTAATAGATGTTCATGTGCATCTTCGCGAGCCGGGTGGTGAACATAAAGAGACAATCGAAACAGGTACGAAGGCAGCGGCAAGAGGAGGATTTACAACAATTGCTGCAATGCCAAATACTCGACCAGTACCAGATACAATCGAGCACATAAGCGCATTAAACAAAAAAATAGAAGAAACAGCAGTCGTAAACGTATTACCATATGCATCAATTACAATCCGACAAGCTGGTGAAGAGCAAACAGACTTTGAAGGCTTAAAAGAAAATGGAGCTTTTGCATTCACAGATGATGGTGTAGGAGTTCAATCTGCTGAAATGATGTACAAAGCAATGCAAAAAGCGGCTGAACTAAATGTATCAATCGTTGCACATTGTGAAGAAAACACACTGATTCAAAAAGGTTGTGTCCACGAAGGTAAGTTTTCAAAAGAAAATGGTTTAAATGGGATTCCTTCTATTTGTGAGAGTGTTCAAATTGCTCGAGATGTACTATTAGCTGAGGCTACAGGTTGTCACTATCATGTTTGCCATATCAGTACAAAAGAATCAGTTAGAGTGGTACGTGATGCAAAACGTGCTGGAATTAATGTAACGGCTGAGGTTTCTCCACACCATTTAATTCTTTGTGAAGATGATATCCCTGGCTTAGATACAAATTTCAAAATGAATCCTCCATTAAGAAGTGCAGTCGATCGAGAAGCATTAATCGAAGGATTACTTGATGGAACAATCGACATGATTGCAACAGATCATGCACCTCATACAGAAGAGGAAAAAGCTCAGGGAATGCAATTAGCACCGTTTGGAATTGTAGGGTTAGAAACTGCTTTCCCATTATTAAACACTCATTTTGTGGAAACAGGTAAAATGACTTTACAACAAGTAATAAACTTTTTAACAACTAAACCTGCTGAAGTTTTTAACTTAAATAGAGGGAAAATTGAAGTTGGAGCGGTAGCAGACCTAACTGTAATCGACTTAGATTTAGAAGAGGAAATCGATTCAACAACATTCCTTTCAAAAGGTAAAAACACACCATTTAATGGTTGGAACTGTAAAGGTTGGCCAGTAATGACAATGGTAAATGGCAAATTAGTATACGAAAGAGAGGAACTAACAGTATGATGCGTCAATTAATATTAGAAGACGGAACAGTTTTTGTAGGAGAAGGATTTGGAAGCGAAGTTGAAACAACAGGAGAAATCGTATTTACAACAGGTATGACAGGATATCAAGAGGTATTAACTGACCCATCTTACTGTGGACAAATCGTAACATTCACATTCCCTTTAGTAGGGAACTACGGTATCAACTTAGAGGATTTTGAAAGTATCGTACCAGCAGTACATGGCTTAATTGTAAAAGAATATGCTGAGCATCCATCAAATTTCCGAAACAAAATGAGCTTGGATCAATATTGCAAAGATAAAGGAATTCCAGGTTTAGCAGGAATCGATACACGTATGTTAACGAAAAAACTTCGTGAAGTTGGAACGATGAAAGGTAAATTCTGCAGCATGGAAGCAAATGTTGATGATGTAGTTGCAGAACTAACAAATACACCACTATTCACAAACCATGTTGAACGAGTTTCAACACAAAAACCTTATAGAAGTCCAGGTAGAGGACACCGAGTAGTATTAGTAGATTTCGGTATGAAGCACGGTATTTTAAGAGAATTAACAAACCGTAAATGTGACGTTACAGTTGTGCCTTATAACGTCTCAGCAAAAGAAATATTCTTACTAGCTCCAGATGGAATTATGTTAAGTAATGGACCTGGAGATCCAAAAGATGTTCAAGTAGCAATCGAAATGATTAAAGAAGTAGTAGGTAAAGTACCATTATTCGGAATTTGCTTAGGTCACCAATTATTTGCTCTAGCAAATGGAGGAAATACTTCAAAGCTTAAATTCGGTCACCGTGGTGCGAACCATCCGGTTAAGCATTTAGAAACAGGAAAAGTAGCAATCACTTCACAAAACCATGGTTATGCTGTAGAAACAGAATCAATTGAAGGAACTGACTTAGAAGTAACACATGTTGCACTAAATGATGGAACTGTAGAAGGACTTAAACATAAAACATATCCAGCATTCACAGTACAATACCACCCAGAGGCTTCACCTGGACCAGAAGATGCAAACTACTTATTTGACGAATTTATTAGCATGATGGAAGCACAGAAACGAGAGGGGAACTTACAATGCCAAAACGCGTAGACATAAAAACAATCTTAGTAATCGGATCAGGACCAATCGTAATCGGTCAAGCAGCAGAATTTGACTATGCTGGAACACAGGCTTGTCAGGCATTGAAAGAAGAAGGATACAAAGTAATTCTTGTAAACTCAAACCCTGCAACAATTATGACAGATGTACAAACAGCAGATAAAGTATACATCGAACCACTAACAGTAGATTTCGTTAGTCGAATCATTCGTAAAGAACGCCCAGATGCACTTCTACCAACATTAGGAGGTCAAACAGGACTTAACTTAGCGGTAGAATTAGATAAATCTGGCGTATTAAAAGAGTGTGGAGTAAAAATTTTAGGAACAACTCTAGAAGCGATTAACCGCGCAGAAGATCGCGACCTATTCAGAACATTAATGAACGACTTAAGCGAGCCAGTACCAGAAAGTACAATCATTCATACTTTAGAAGAAGCTTACGACTTCGTAGAAGAAATTGGCTACCCAGTTATCGTAAGACCTGCATTCACTCTTGGAGGAACAGGCGGAGGAATTTGTAATGATGAAGAAGAATTAAAAGAAATCGTAGCAAGCGGATTAAAAAATAGCCCAGTAACACAATGTCTATTAGAGAAAAGTATTGCTGGTTTTAAAGAAATCGAGTATGAAGTAATGCGTGATGCAAATGACCATGCGATTGTAGTTTGTAACATGGAAAACATCGACCCAGTTGGTGTTCACACAGGAGATTCAATCGTTATCGCTCCTTCTCAAACATTAAGTGACCGCGAATACCAAATGTTACGAAATGTATCATTAAAAATCATTCGTGCTTTAGGAATTGAAGGTGGATGTAACGTACAGCTTGCACTAGATCCAGATAGCTTCCAATACTATGTAATCGAAGTAAATCCACGTGTATCACGTTCAAGTGCGCTTGCTTCAAAAGCAACAGGTTATCCGATTGCAAAATTAGCAGCAAAAATCGCAGTAGGCTTAACATTAGATGAAATGATTAACCCAGTTACAAAGAAAACATATGCTTGCTTCGAGCCAGCATTAGACTATATCGTATCAAAAATTCCACGCTGGCCATTTGATAAGTTTGAAACAGCAAACCGTCAGTTAGGAACTCAAATGAAAGCAACTGGAGAAGTAATGGCAATCGGTAGAACTCTTGAAGAGTCACTATTAAAAGCAGTACGCTCTCTAGAATTAGGAATAAATCACATCGAGCTTAATGCAGTAAAAGAACTGACTAAAGACGAAATGATTACTCGCATGGCAAAAGCTGACGATGAAAGACTTTACATTGTTGCTGAAGCAATGAGAACAGGTATGACGTTAGAAGAAATTCACAACATTACAAAAATTGATTTCTTCTTCCTACACAAAATTGAAAACATCATAAAAATGGAAAAACAAATTAAAGATAACCATTTTGAACTAGATGTACTTTTAAAAGCTAAGAAAATGGGCTTCAGTGATGATTACATCGCATCACAATGGAATGCTACAAATAAAGAAATATACGAATTTAGAAAACAAAACCAAATCATTCCAGTATATAAAATGGTTGATACATGTTCGGCTGAGTTTGAATCTACAACACCATACTTCTACGGAACATACGAAATCGAAAATGAATCAATTGTAACGGATAAGAAGAGTGTAGTAGTTCTTGGCTCTGGTCCAATACGAATCGGTCAAGGGATTGAGTTTGACTATGCAACAGTACACTGTGTAAGAGCGATTAAAGAGGCTGGATACGAAGCAATCATTATAAACAACAACCCAGAAACAGTTTCAACTGATTTCAGTATCTCAGACAAACTATATTTTGAACCATTAACAATTGAAGACGTAATGCACATTATCGATTTAGAAAAACCGATGGGAGTAGTTGTTCAATTCGGTGGTCAAACAGCAATTAACCTAGCAGGTAAATTAGTAGAACGTGGTGTAAAAATCCTAGGAACTTCACTTGAGGATTTAGATCGTGCTGAAGACAGAGATAAGTTTGAAGAAGCACTTCAACAATTAGGAGTACCACAACCCTTAGGAAAAACAGCAATGACACCTGAAGAAGCAGCAGATATCGCTGATGAAATTGGTTATCCAGTATTAGTAAGACCATCATATGTACTAGGTGGACGCGCGATGGAGATTGTCTACCACCGTGAAGAAATTCTTCACTACATGCAAAATGCAGTTAAAATCAATCCAGAACATCCAGTATTAGTAGACCGTTACTTAACTGGTAAAGAAATTGAAGTAGATGCAATCTCTGACGGAATCGATGTATACATTCCAGGTATTATGGAGCATATCGAACGAGCTGGAGTTCACTCAGGAGATTCAATCGCAGTATACCCTACACAAAATGTATCAGAAGCTGCGAAGGAAAAATTAATCGACTATACAATTAAACTTGCAAAAGGCTTAAATATCAAAGGGTTACTTAACATCCAGTTTGTTGTAACAGATAAAGATGAAGTATTCGTACTAGAAGTAAACCCAAGATCAAGCCGTACAGTACCATTCTTAAGTAAAATTACAAATGTACCAATGGCGAATATCGCAACAAAAGTTATCTTAGGTCAAACATTAGCTTCATTCGGATATGCAACAGGCTACCACCCAGAAGGAAATGAAGTATATGTAAAAGCACCAGTGTTCTCATTCGCTAAGCTACGCTCAGTAGATATAACATTAGGCCCTGAAATGAAATCAACTGGAGAAGTAATGGGTAAAGATGTAAGTCTTCAAAAAGCATTATACAAAGCACTAATCGCAGCTGGAATGCAAATCCCAACTCACGGTTCAGTGATCATTACAGTAGCTGATAAAGATAAAGAAGAAGTAGTAAATATCGCAAAACGCTTCCATGAAATTGGATTTACAGTATTCGGTACAGAAGGAACTAAAAATCATTTAGAAAACCACGGTGTACCAGTAAAAGCGGTAAACAAAATTAACGAGCATGAAGATAATATGCTAGATATGATCAAGCGTGGAGATGCACAGTTTGTTATCAATACGTTAACAAAAGGTAAAAAACCAGCTCGTGATGGATTCAGAATTCGTCGTGAATCAGTTGAAAACGGAGTAGTTTGCTTAACTTCACTAGATACAGCAACTGCAATATTATCAGTAATTGAAAGCTTAACATTCTCAACTTCTGCACTACCAAACAAAGAAATGAAGGCTGGCGTATTAGTATGATAAAAAAAGAACTCATGACAATTGTCTCAAACAGAGAAATTGCCCATCAAATTGTCGAAATGACATTAAAAGGTGAACTTGTTCAGGAGATGCACTCTCCTGGGCAGTTTGTCCATATAAAAGTGACTGGTGGACTAACGCCACTATTAAGAAGACCAATCAGTATATGTTCGATCGACAAAGAGAAAAGTGAGTTCACGATGATATTCCGCGCTGAAGGTGAAGGAACGAAGCTTTTAAAAGAAGCAAGCGTTGGACAACAAGTTGATGTGTTAGGTCCTCTAGGTCAAGGTTATGATGTTGAAACTCTTTCAGAAGGAGATACAGCACTACTAGTTGGTGGTGGAATTGGCGTACCTCCGATGTATGAACTTTCGAAGCAATTTAAAGCTCGTGGTGTAAATGTAATTCATGTGTTAGGTTTTGCATCAAGTAATGTAGCTTTTTATGAAAAAGAATTTTCTGAACTAGGACCAACCTATATGGCAACGGTAGATGGAACTCTAGGAACGAAAGGATTCGTAACAGATGTAATTTGTGAAAAAGAGCTTCAATTTGATCAATACTTTGCATGTGGTCCAACGGTAATGTTAAAAGCTTTACAACAGCAATATAAAGGTATGAAGGATGGCTATATTTCACTTGAAGAACGAATGGGCTGTGGAATCGGAGCTTGTTTCGCATGTGTATGCCATACTGAAGACGGGTCATATCGTAAAATTTGTAGCGATGGACCAGTATTCCAAGCTGAGGAGGTAGTACTATGATTTCATTACAGACAAAACTTCCTGGCTTAGATTTAAAAAATCCTATTATGCCAGCTTCTGGTTGCTTCGGATTTGGTAGAGAGTTTGCAAATCTTTACGATTTAAGTATTCTTGGGGCTATTATGATAAAAGCAACAACAGTTGAAACACGATACGGAAATGAAACACCTCGTGTAGCTGAAACTCAAGCGGGGATGTTAAATGCGATTGGACTTCAAAATCCTGGTTTAGAAAAAGTAATTGATGGTGAATTAAAATGGTTATCAAATTATGATGTACCAATCATTGCAAATATTGCTGGATCAACTATTGAAGACTATGTAACAGTCGCAAAAGAAATTTCAAAAGTAAGCAATGTAAAAGCACTAGAATTAAACATTTCATGTCCAAACGTAAAATGTGGTGGGATTGCATTTGGAACGGATGCTGCAACAGCGGCTGAAGTAACTAAGAAAGTTAAAGAAGTAAGTGAAGTTCCCCTATACGTAAAATTATCACCGAATGTAACGAATATTGTTGAAATCGCAAAAGCAATTGAAAATGCAGGTGCAGATGGTTTAACAATGATCAATACATTACTAGGGATGAGACTAGATTTAAGAACTGGTAAACCAATTCTAGCTAATAAAACTGGTGGATTATCAGGTCCTGCAATAAAACCAGTAGCAATTCGTATGATTCATGATGTGAGCCAAGTAGTAAACATCCCAATCATCGGAATGGGCGGGGTTATGAATGCAGAAGATGCACTAGAGTTTTTCCTAGCAGGAGCAAGTGCAATCGGTGTAGGTACGGCAAACTTCGTTGATCCATTTGTTTGTCCAACAATCATAGATGAACTACCAGAAGTGCTACAAAAATATGGATATCAGTCCATTGAAGAATGTATTGGAAGGAGCTGGAAACAACATGTCATCACAAGTGGTCATCGCGCTTGATTTTTCATCAAAAGATGAAGTAATGAATTTTGTAAAAAAATTTCAAAAGTCTCTATATGTAAAGGTAGGGATGGAGCTATTTTACAAAGAGGGTCCAGCAATCATAAAGGAATTAAAAGAATTAGGACATCAAATCTTCCTAGATTTGAAACTTCATGATATTCCAAATACAGTAAAACATGCAATGAAAAATATCGCATCTCTAGAAGTAGACATGGTTAATGTTCATGCAGCTGGTGGAACGAAAATGATGAAGGCAGCATTAGAAGGTCTAGAAGAAGGCACTCCAGCTGGTAAAAAACGACCATTACTAATTGCAGTAACTCAACTGACAAGCACATCAGAAGAACAAGTGATTCATGAACAAGGAATTTCTTCTTTACAGGATTCGATTAAGCTATATGCTTCTATAACAGAAGAAAGCGGTCTTGACGGTGTAGTATGCTCTCCACTTGATGTAGAGTTAGTTCAAGCAGCAGTGGAAGGTGAGAACTTCCTTACTGTAACACCTGGTATTCGCTTAGCAGATAATAGTGTAGATGATCAAGTACGTGTAACAACTCCAGCGAAAGCTAGACAATTTGGAAGTAGCTATATTGTAGTAGGACGCAGTATTACAAAAAGTGAAAATCCAGTAGAAGCATATGAAGAAGTAATTGCACAATGGGAGGGCGTAACAATATGAAAAAGAATATCGCAGCAAACTTATTAAGCATTGGGGCTGTAAGCCTTCAACCTGAAACTCCATTTACTTGGGCATCAGGAATCAAATCTCCAATCTATTGTGATAATCGCCTAACTCTTGGCTATCCTGAAATTCGTAAAAACATTGCAAAAGGCTTAGTAGAACTAATCCAAACTAAATTTGGTAACGTAGATGTAATCGCTGGAACTGCAACTGCTGGAATTCCACACGCAGCATGGACAAGTGATTTAATGGAATTACCAATGGTTTATGTACGTAGCTCTGCAAAAGGCCACGGCAAAGGAAACCAAATCGAAGGCCCAATTAAAACTGGACAAAAAGTAGTAGTAGTAGAAGATTTAATCTCAACTGGTGGCAGCGTAATTACATGCGTTGAAGCTTTACGCGAAGCAGGCTGCGAAGTACTAGGAGTAGTCTCAATCTTCACATACAATCTACCAGCAGCAGTAGAAAAATTTGATGCAAACGACGTAACATACTATTCTCTAACTGACTATGACACACTAGTTGAAGTAGCAAAAGAACAAGGTTCAATCGAAGAAGAACATGTAGCAAAGCTAACTGCATGGAGAAAAAATCCACAAGATGCTAGTTGGATGACTGTTGAAGTTTAATACTTAGAATAGGAAAGATGACTTTTTGGAGTCATCTTTTTTTTGGGGGTGAAGATGAATCTTGTGCTGCGGAAAACTTGGACCTGTAAAAAAATCAACCGAAAGTGCAAATAAAAAAGAGCCATCGCAAATAAAAACTGGGAATAGCAAATAAAGAAGAGTCATCGCAAATAAAAACTGGGAATCGCAAATAAAAAAGAGCCATCGCAAATAAAAACTGGGAATCGCAAATAAAAAAGAGCCATCGCAATTAAAAATAGAGAACAGCAATTAAAAAACGAAAATGGCAATTAAAAATAAGTAATCACAATTAAAAATAGTAAAATCGCAAATAAACCATAAAAGTCACACTCAACCTGACTACTCCACAATAAAAAATTCATATAAAACAATCATCCAAACGTAAAATCACCTAAAATGATTAGGATTCACATGGAAAATCATACAAAATGAAAAACTTTCACTCAATAGTCTAACTAAAATAGTCTACTTTCACAACATAGTCCCAAAACAAATTATTTGATAAATAATTAATAAGTTTTTAAACTATTCATACAATTGATTGAAAGAATCTTTAAAATTGGAGGGTCAAGTATGTCAATCGCAAAACAATTTCTATCGAATTGTTTAAAGGAATTCAAAGGGATAAAAAAGCTAGGTGATCGTTCGATGGATCAGCTAAATTATAAGGAGTTACACTTCCAACCATCTAGTGAATCAAATAGTATTTCCATCATTGTAAAGCATTTAAGTGGTAATATGATTTCTAGATGGACAGATTTTCTCACGACAGATGGTGAAAAACCATGGCGAGATCGTGACGTTGAATTTGAGGGGATTTACCAATCAAAAGATGAGTTATTAGCTGATTGGAATAAAGGATGGAATGTTGTTTTTAACACGCTTGAGAGTTTACATGAAGAAGATGTGTTAAAAACGATTAAAATTCGTGGTGAAGATCATACTGTTTTACAAGCAATACATAGACAAATTAGTCATTACGGAAATCATATTGGTCAAATTGTTTATATAGCTAAATTAATAAAAAATGATGAATTTAAGAGTTTGAGTATTCCTAAAGGAAAATCGCAAGAATTCTTAGAGTACAAATTAAATGAAACAAATAAAAAATCTTAAAATCTACGACTTAGGTTGTAGATTTTTTTTTATCCCTAAAGACTAATAGTGTACAAATGTTCAATCAATTTAATGAAGTAATAGATTAATTGAAAGATTAAAATGTATTTGAGGCCAGATAAAAGGAATAACAAAGAACGTATTACTTTAATCCTGATAAAAATTTTAATAGTGAAAATAGTTCGAAAATATTGTAAAATGTTACAGGTTAGGGGGATGGCAATAGATGAAAATTTTAATCGAAACAGTTAATCATTTTAAACCGTATTGGAAAGTATTTCTAATTGCTTTTGCATGTTCATTAATTGCTGGCGCATTTGCGATTATTCCGCCGATTTTGACTGGTAAATTGGTCGATGAGATTGTTGGTGGTCCTGATTCAAAAATTATCTTTTATTTAATTTTAGGGATTATGCTTTCATTCTTATTTAAAGTCGGTTTTGAATCATTACAAGAATTTATTCAAGTGAAAATTGGTCTAGATGTGATTACAGATATGCAATTACGTGCATTTACAAAGCTTCAAAAAGCACCGATGACGTTTTTTTCGACAACACCTCGGGGGGATATGTTATATCGGTTAACGCATGATGTAGAATCTGTTCAAAACTTGAATAATACAGTTGTACCACGTTTTATTCAACAAGTTATTGCAGCTATTGCAGCATTTATAGCGGTGTTTCCGTTGTATTGGCCTGCTGCAGTCGTCATGCTAGTTGTATTTGCAATTTATTTAGTTCCTTCTTATATGATTGGTAAAAAAGTAAGAAAAATGGGAGCTATAGCTCGTGATATGAGTGCTGATTTGTATAATCATACTCAAGAAAGTATTGAGTCAGTTCGATTAGTGCGAACTTTTCAAACGCAGGATATAGAAAATAAAAAATTAGAAGATAAATTGTCTGTTTGGAAAAGATTTGCTATTCGCTTGGCTTTAATTGGGAAGGTTAATTGGCGTTTAGGAAATGTGATTAATAATGGTGCGCCAGGGGTCATTATGTTGATTGGTGGATATGCGATTTGGCAGCATGAAATTACAATTGGTACATTAATCGCCGTTTTAGGCTTTATCCCAACAATGTTTATGCCAGTCCGCTCTTTAGCTGAAAATGCGTTAACAATTCAACAAGCAATTCCAGCCCTTCAAAGAATATATGAGTACTTTGACTTGCCTTCAGAACAACCTGATGATTTACCGAAATTTGGAGAAGTGAAAGGTGATATAGAAGTTAAAAATATTCGATTTACTTATCCAAATTCAACTGAAGAAGTCCTAAAAGATGTTTCATTCTCAATTAGTGCAGGTCAACATATTGGGATTGTTGGTTCAAGCGGTGGAGGAAAAAGTACTTTAATTCAGTTATTACTCGGATTATACGAGCCTTCTTCAGGATCGATTTCAGTTGATCGTAAAGATTTATCCTCACATGATTATCAATCATTACGCCAAAATATTGGAGTCGTTTCTCAGGAGACTTTCCTTTTAAATAGTACTTTAAAGCAAAATTTACTTTATGCCAAACCGAATGCAACTGATGAAGAACTTAAACTTGCTGTTGAAGCAGCGGACTTATCTGATTTAGTTGGGTCACTACAAGAGGGCTTTGAAACGATTGTTGGTGAAAGAGGACTAAAATTATCTGGTGGTCAAAGACAACGAGTAGCTCTTGCAAGAGCAATTTTACGTCATCCTCCAGTGTTAATTTTCGATGAGGCTACATCATCATTAGATGGAGAAACAGAGGAAAAGGTACAATCATCGCTTGAAAAGTTAATTCCAGGTCGTACAACAATTACAATCGCACATCGACTTGTAACAGTAAAGGATGCTGATTGTATTTTATTATTAGATAAAGGACGTATTGCTGAACAAGGAACACATGAAGAATTATTATCATTAAAAGGTCAGTACTATCAATTATATATGGCACAATACAGTGAACTAGAAAAGGAGAGTGCTGTATGATGCAGAAAAATACAAAAAAAATAGGGGATGGAAAAAGAGTCATAAACTTTCTCAAGCCTCATAAAAAATGGGTTTTTGCAGATTCATTTGTAATTGCTTTAAGTCAAGTTTGTGCAGCATTAATACCTACTCTAGGAACGGGTTGGTTAATTGATCATATAATTCCAAACCATGACAATGCACTATTATGGGGATTAATGTGGTTGCTTGTAATTGCTGCAATTCTTGATTTAATTTTAATGGTCATTGATGAGTATTTTTGCCATCATATTGCTAAATCTGTTACAAACTGGCAAAAACTACGGTTATTTAAGCATTTGCAAATTTTACCTTATTCATATTTTCATCAATCTAAATCTGGTGAATTATTAGCACGAGTTTCTGATGACCCAGATACACTGCATAACTTTTTAGCATGGGAAGGCTCTACTTTTATGGCTTCTGTTCAAGGAGTATTTATATATAGTATTGTCTTACTTTGGATTAATCCTTATTTAATGATTACTAGTGTTGTTTTAGGTGTTTTATTTTATTGGACGTCTAATAAAGTCGGGGCTCGCACTAGAATTGCTTCTGCTAAAGCTAGGACTGAAGCGTCACGTTATTTAGAAAGATTACGAGAATCAGTAACAGGAATTCAACTTTCGAGAATTCTTGGTGCAACGGATTATGAAATTCAAAGTGTTGCTGATATCCGTAAATCATTTATGAAAGAATCAATTATTGAATTAAAAGCTAGAATGCAATCAATTGTTGTAATCGGTAGCTATAATGGATTTGCTTTAGCTGCAGTCTATTTTATAAGTGTTTTACTAATTTCAAATGATCAAATCACAACGGGACAAATGTATACGGCAGGTGGGCTTGTGACCATTGCGGCTAATGAAATTCAAAGGATGTTAAGAAACTGGTTATCAGTACGTAGAACTGGTCCTGCATTAGATCGATCTGAAAAATTATTAGCTGAAGAAGTTTCAGAATTTGAAGTACAAGAAGGTGAAAAATTAAATTCAGTTAATGGGTTAATTGAATTTAAAGAGGTTAAATTTGCCTATCCAACGAAGGAAGAATTTGTGTTAAATGGATTGTCATTTCATGTGAAACCAGGGGAAGCAGTGGCCGTAGTAGGACCAAGTGGTGCCGGAAAATCAACAATTGTAGATTTATTATTAGGTTTCTATCCGTTAAATAATGGAACAATTGAAGTAGATGGTTTACCAATTGAAAAAGCGAATGCAAAGTGGATTAGGGATGCGATTTCGTTTGTTTCGCAAGATGTACAGCTAAGAAATGGTAGTTTAGCTGATAATATTCGTATAGGAAATGAAATGGTAACAGATGATGAAATGATTCAGGCTTTAAAAGATAGTGGATTATCAGACTATCTAAATTCATTACCAGAAGGTTTAGAATCATCAATTGGTGAACGAGGGGCACTATTATCTGGTGGCCAAAAACAAAGATTATCTTTAGCAAGAGCATTAGTTAAAAACTCTCCTATTCTTATTTTAGATGAAGCAAGCTCGGCTTTAGATCCGATTACAGAATTGCAAATAAATGAAGCGATTCAAAAACGAAAATCAAAACAATCAGTCATCGTAATCTCACATCGTTTATCTACTGTTTTAACAGCGGACAGAATCGTTGTATTAGAAAATGGGAAAGTAGTCGAAGAAGGTACTCATCATTCTTTATTAGAAAAAGATGGCGTTTATTCAAGATTATTTAAAAGAGAAGCTGAAACTGGTGAAAATGTAATTAGTGTATCGTAAGAAGATTAAAAAGGAGTGTTAGAATGACTAATATTTCAATAAAACTTTACGAAACAAAAGAAGAGTTAAGAAAGGGCTTTGAAGTATTAAAACAGCTTCGTACCCACTTAAATGAAGAATCATTTTTTACTTTGTACGAAGAAATGCAAAAACAAGGCTATCAATTATTTGGGTTAGAAGACCAAGGATTGACGGTTGCAGTCGCTGGAGTTAGTATATTAACAAATTTCTATAATGGTAGACACGTATTTGTTTACGATTTAGTGACGGATGAAAGTAAACGCTCAAATGGATACGGTAAGAAATTACTAGATTTTATTTCTGATTTTGGTAGAAGGAATGGCTGTCAATTAGTAACACTACAATCCGGTGTCCAAAGAATTAATGCGCATCGTTTTTATGAACATAAAATGGAATATGAAAAACTTTCTTATTCCTTTAGTAAAGTTATTGAATCAACTTAAAAACCCTAATTTTAGACCTAGGGTCTCAGCCTTCCAAATTTTTATCTAAAATTGATAAGTTTTAGAAATAACTAAGAGCCCTTTACAAATTAAGGGCTCTTAAAATTAGAATTCATTATGTATGTGATTTTTTATTAATTCAACAACATCTAAAAGATAATTACTTTCGTGTGAAACAAATTGATCTTTATCTATTGATTTTTGAATTGGAATTTTTTCCTCTGTTTCAGTAATTTGAAAACCATCAACTTCTACTGTATCTCTTAATCCATGTGCGAATTGATAAAATTGATTAAAATCCGCTTTCACTATCCCTGAAACTTCTTCTTTTTGTAAATTGAAATCAGTAAAAGGTTTATCGCTTTTAAGTAAAAAAACATGACTTAATTCATGATCAATAATCGTTTCTAATATGATTGAATTTTTAATGATACCAAGAGGGATTACATCTTCCATTTTTACTTCTATTCCAAGTTCTTCTTTTACTTCTCTTAATCCATCTTGAACTGTTTCAGTAGATAATAAATGACCAGCAGCCGTAATATCAAATAAATTCGGATAATCCTTTTTTTGATGACTACGGATTTGAAAATAAATTGAAGCTTGGTCATCTATTATACTAAGTAGCCAGCAATGAAATGTTTCGTGCCATAATCCCTTTTTATGTACTTCACTACGTGAGGCTTCTCCTATATGATTACCGGATTCATCAAAAATTTTAAGTAATTCTTCTTTCATTTAACTAACCACCTTGTTTTTTGATCTATGAACCATGTACTTCATTATAAAATAAAATTGTCGGATTGAAGTATATTTTTGATTAAAAGCTTTTTTTACGATTCCGCAGCATTAGAAATAGTAGGATAAAAAGGCGGTATCCACCTATAACCGCCGTATCCAAAAGATGAATGTTTAGAAGTGTACACTCATTATCTATTTATAAACCTGCCCTTATTTAATACTGATGCTGCTACTGCTATAAGGATTATACCCATAAAAGCCGGTGCGGCATGACTAAGTGATACATAGATTTGACCTCCTATAACCGGTCCAATGATTCTTGCTAAAGCTTGAATAGATTGGCTACCTCCTTGAATTCTGCCTTGTTCACTAGGGTCAACAGTCTTGGAAACCATTCCATTAAATGACGGTCCGAATATTGAATCACCAAACCCAAATATAAACATTCCAGCAATTAGTAGAGGATAGTATGTGAACAAAGCCGATGCAGCAATTAGACTGTAGCCTATAATTTCTGAAACCATGCCAAGAGTTGTTATTTGTGAATCACTAAATTTAATTAACAGCTTGGGCATGATGAAACCTTGTGAAATGATGTCCTGGACCCCCATAATTGAGAACATTAGGCCAATAAGTGCAGGCTCCCAGTTGAACGTATCGATTGTAAATTGTGAAAAAACGGCCTGCAATGATCCATTTGGTATCCAAAGTAGGAACGCAGAGATGAGTAGCCATTTTAAGTTTTTTATGGAAAGTATGTTTAAAAGCTGGGTGAATGGATTCAACCTTACAAAGGTAATCTTTTTCAGTCTGTTATTCAGATCAAGGCTCTCTGGAATAAATAAGATTCCAAAAACAAGATTTAGTAAAGTTATGATTGCTCCAAAATACATCGGTACAGAATATCCAAATTTAGCAAGTAATCCACCTAGAGTAGGTCCAATTGCGGCGCCTACACCTGCAACGGCACTTACCCACCCAAAGTATTTGGTTCGCTTATCACTTGGAGTGATGTCTGCAAAATATGCGAAGATTGTGCTAATGCTCCCACCAGTTATCCCTTCAATTATACGCCCAGCAAAAAGTACCCATAGAGCTCCTCCTATGCCAAAAACTAAGTAGCCGATAGCGGAACCTAAAAGTGATACTAGCAGTATTGGACGGCGGCCATATCTGTCGCTTAATGCTCCAAGTCCAGGAGCAGCAAAAAACACGCATATTGCATAAACAGAAGTCAACAACGTAACGACTATGGCTTGATCTTCTGGATTGCTTATATAAGGCTGTACTAAGTATGGTACGACCGGTGTGATGATACTGAAGCCTATTCCGCAAAGAAAGATGGACATAAGACCGAAGAATAAAGCCGTTTTATCTATGGTTTGTTCCAATTTCTGTTCTTTTTGTGATCTAAATTTGAACAATAAAATTCTCCTCTCAAAAACGATAATTTTGATTCCTTGGAAACATATTTATCGTACGAGGGTTTTGTTTCCTTGTCAACAATAATATCGAAATAAAAAAGCAACCGCTCCTCTAGTAGAGTTGGGCTGCAAGTGAATCTTTACTATTGAAATTTATTTCGGTTTATTATCGATATCGATGCCTTGTTTCTTTATTTCTGCATCTAAATGATGACAATAATTGTTCACGAAGTTTAGCATACTGTCGAATTGTTCTTCGGTTATTTGATCAAATACAAATTTATCTCGCTCTCGAAACTTTTTATGTAGTTCTTCATGGATATTGTCTATTACTTTTCCTTGCTCAGTAAGCTTAAAATAAATTTCTTTCTTATTATCCGGTTTCTGATAGCTTTCAATCAGACCTTTATTTATAAGCTTCTTCGTTATTTTAGTGATGGCACCTCTTGTCATATATAAAGAATCAGCAAGTTTGGTCACGTTGGAATCTACATTTTTTCCAATGTATTCGATACAATGTACTTCAGAAGATTGATACCCTTTAAGTGCCTCTTCCATTTTAAACTTATTAAGCCAAACCATTTTATTAAATACATCCCTGAAACCCATTATAAGCTGTTCTTCTTTATTCATACTCAATCCTCCTACCCGTTGATTCATTAACCATATTATATAAAATATTGTTTCTAATTCAACAATATAAAAATCATTATGTTAGGAATAGGTGATCGGAGAATTACAAGCAACTATATGTATATTGTTCCAAAAGTCGGAACACGAAATGAGAAGCTTTTCATTTTTAAAAAAAATCGACCGCAGGCATTTTGAATGTTTATGAAATAGTGTGAAAAATCGGTTTAGCAAGCTGGACAAGAATTCCGAATAATCTCTAAATGGGTTAACTATTTTCTGAAAAGTTTACATTCATCCATAATTAGGTTAATTTAGTATTATCTATTTGTAAAAGTTTGTCCCTTTTAAGTAATGTTATGACTTGTTGACACTTTCACAAATGACAACATTAAATTAAAATTATTAGGTGAATTGAAATGAGAATAGCTTTTTTTGACTCAGGAATTGGTGGGTTAACTGTCTTAAATGAGGCACTGAAAAAATTACCAAATGAAGATTTTTTATATTTTGCTGATACTCTTCACGTTCCTTATGGTACAAAGTCGAAGGAAGAAGTAAGTGCATTTGTAAAAAAGTCTGTTGAAACGATTATTAAAGAAGATGTAAAAGCACTAGTAATTGCATGTAATACAGCGACTAGTATTGCAGTAAATGAATTGAGAGAAATGTATGATTTTCCGATTATCGGTATGGAACCGGCTGTAAAACCAGCTGTTGAAATGAACAGAACAACTGGGAAGAGAGTATTAGTTTTTGCGACTCCACTTACGTTAAAGCAAACAAAGTATAATGAGCTTATTTCTAGAGTGGACGATTTAAGTATTGTCGATTCATTGCCATTACCAGAGCTTGTTCATTATTGTGAGGAATTGAATTTTGATGAAAACTTTATGATTGATTATTTTAAAAGTAAACTTTCATTATTTAATATTGAGCAATATGGAACAATTGTTTTAGGTTGTACCCATTATCCATTTTATAGAAACATCTTAAAAAAGATATTACCTGAAGATGTTCAAATTGTTGATGGAAGTAATGGTACTGTAAAAAGATTAATCCAGCTTCTCGGAGAAAATGGCCAATTAAATGAAACTGGTCAAACAAATGTCAAATTTATGTGTTCGAATAATGACCTAGAATATATTGAGAAGACTAAAGAGGCGTTAGGCTACTTACAAAATGAAAGATAAGAGATAAGCTAGAATTAGCTTATCTTTTTATTATGTTTCAATACAGGACTAATATTGTTTATTCCCGAATAGTTGTTAAAGTCAATTTTTTTGAAAACTTTTTCTACTAATAGGGGAGGTTGTGATTAATTGGTAAAAATAAGGGATGTATTAAAATATTTCGGCGTCATTACGATGTTATTTTTTGCTGCTTATTTAATTATTAAATATATTAGAGAAGATGAGATTTTTTCGAATTTAATTTTTGGATTTTGCGTAGGACTTTTACTATTTTTAGGATATTTACTAAGTAGTAAAAATGAAAGAGAAAAATAGTTTTAGCTTAGTAGGTAATAAAAGTAGAGTAAAAGGAACTAAATTAAAAGCTTAATACAACTATACATGTATTTGTTTTTAGGAATGTATATTAGTAAAAATGGTGCCCTTTAAATGCACCATTTTTTCACGTTGTTGAAAAACAACTTTGTCATTTAAATTATCAAATTTTCGTAAAAGGAGTAGNNCACCCCTCCGTTCCAATCAAACTATTCATCAAAGAAAAGTCTGCAATAAATCCTAATCAAATAGCCTTTACTTAGAGTAACCAAACTATTGTATATAAATCAACTTGTAGGTCTACTATTATCGAACTTTAATTAAACTAATCAACTGAATTTGTTTTTCTAAAAATTAGACCTAGAATTTTTAACTTTGGAAAAAAATCATTACTAGTGATTTTTGGAATCATGAAATTGATCAAAATACTAACATTTGAAACCATTAATAAATCATCCGATAAATGATAATTTCATCATAAATAACTTCAATTTAATATCCTTTTTCCCTATTGACCATTTTATATTTCAACACTCTGTAAAAATGGTGCCCTTTAAAGGCACCATTTTTTTATTTCTTCAATTTTAATACAAGTTCTTCATCAGGTGTTACATAAACCGTATTGTTTTGTTCGTATATGACAAAACCTGGTTTTGAACCATTTGGTTTTTTAACATGGCGGATTTCCGTGTAATCAACTGGGACCGAGCTTGATTGACGTGCTTTACTAAAATATGCAGCAATAATAGCAGCTTCTTTAATCGCAATTTCACTAGGATCCTTAGCACGAATGACAACATGGGAGCCCGGGATATCTTTAGTATGAAACCAAAGCTCATCTCGACTCGCAAGTTTATTTGTCAAATAATCATTTTGTTTATTATTTTTACCGACTAATAATTGTTCACCAGTAGTAGAGATGTATTCATCTAATGTAACTTTTTGTTTGTTTGACTTTTGGGCTTTTTTCGATTTTTTCTTTCTTATATAACCCGTCTCCACTAGTTCTTCTCTAATTTCTTCCAAATCACGTGGTGAAGCAGACTCGATTTGCTGGATCACTGTCTCTAAATAATCATTTTCTTCTTTCGTTAATTTAATTTGTTCTTCAATATGTGCGACTGAATTTTTAAGCTTAGTATATTTGGTGAAATAAGCTTGTGCATTTTCAGAAGGTGTTTTTAATGGCGATAAAGGTATGATTACAGTGGCACCATTTTCGTCATAGTAATTAATTACTTCAATTTCTTTCATACCTTTTTGAAGTGCAAACATATTTGCAGTAAGCAATTCGCCTTGTAACTGAATTTTATCTGCTTTATCAGTATCTTCAAGACTTTTGTGTAACTTTTTAATTTTTTTCTTGTTTTTTGTTAGTTCATTTTGTAACAGTTTTTCTAAATCTCCGCTTTGTTGTTTTACACGGTCACGTTCAGCTTTACCAAAGTAATAAACATCTAAAAGCTCACTTAAGCTATCGAAAACAGTTTGTTCGGCTTGTAAGTGAGATAAATTTATGAAATAAAACATTTCTCTCGATTCTAAGCGAAAAAGAGAAGGAGTAAACTTTTTTAATTGTATTTCATTCATGATTGTTTTAAACGAATTATACACATCTTTTTTTCCATTATAGACAATTTCATTTGCGAGTAATGGAGAGATTCCGGAGAAATGTTCAACAATTGCTTCGGAAGGTGATTGATCATTTTGTGTAATAAGTTGATTAAACTCCTCTTTAGAAGTGACTTGAAATGGATCATGTTTTTCTTGATTAGGAGGAGAAATATAAGTAGCACCGGGTTGTACTATTCGATGACGATTAACAGCCATTGGTACATGCTTTATACTATCTAATATTACTTGTCTTTCTTCATCAATTAAAAGGATATTACTATGTCTGCCCATTAATTCAATGATCAATGTTCGGTATTGTTCATCACCAATTTCATTTCTACTACGAACTTTAATGTTAACGATTCGTTCGTGTTCTAACTGTGTAATGCTTTCAATGATTCCACCATTTAAATGTTTTCTTAAAAGCATTGTAAACATTGATGGTTCTGATGGTGTATCGTAGTTTTGATTTGTAAAATGGAATCTAGCGTAACTAGGGTGAGCGCTTATGATTAGTTTGTAATTGGCACCATTAGCTCTCACAGTAAGAAGTACTTCATAGTTACTTGGTTGTACAATTTTTGATATTCTTCCAGTTGTTAGTTTAGAAGCTACTTCGTTTGTCATAGCTCCTGTAAAAAGTCCGTCAAAAGACATATGTATCACGTCCTACTCTATAAAACACTATTTTTATTTTTTAAATTATAAATTTTATCATTATCAATCAAATGATGGAGTTTATTACATTTGAATTAATATCGATGGAAAATAGAACGTTGATTTCCACTACAGGGTGCTCGCTTTCCATGGGGCGAGACCTGAGCCTCCTCGTCGCGTTCGCTCCTGTGGGGTCTCAGGCTTCCCGCAAATCCCATAGGAGTCGATCCCCCTTCCGTTCCAATCACTTCTCTAATTGTATTCAATTCTAATTCAATTATAAGTTCGATAAAATGAAGTGGATTGAAAGTAACTAAGCTGACTCAATAATCAATTATAAACTTAAAAGACCATACAACCGATTTTTAAGCTTTCCCTCAATCACGATCCTAAAGTTTCAATTAACTTCTAATTACATTCAATCTATTTCTCAAATCATCATAATTCTTAATCTGGCTCATATCCATTAAATAAACAATCAAGAAATTTCTAGTGGAATTCAATCATACAATATCTTGATTGGTCTTGTCACAGTTCTAGTTGGTTAAAAGCTAGATTTATTTTCATCATTATATCATTTATTTGGACGAGTCTGAATATGCTTTTATGAGAGGTAAGGGGGACAACTTACCTAATGTTTAATTAGGGGTGAACGCGGGTATGAATTTTTATCGGATGAGAGCGGAAGAAGTCGTGCAAGTAACGAATACAAATGTTTCCTCCGGTTTAACTGATGAGGAGGTAAAGAAAAGGCGAGCAACTTTTGGGGCAAATGAATTAAAGGAATCAGAGAAAACTTCCAAACTCGTTTTATTTTTAAATCAGTTTAATGATTTTATGGTTTTTGTATTATTAGGCGCAACGATTATATCAATCTTTTTAAAGGAAGTAGTAGATGCAGTTGCGATTATGGCTATTGTATTAATTAACGGGATTTTAGGATATTTTCAAGAAGCAAAGGCAGAGAGATCATTAGAAGCCTTGAAAGAATTGGCTGCTCCACAAGTAAATGTTTTGCGTGATGGGCAATTTGTTAAGCTCCCTTCAAAAGATTTAGTTGTTGGGGATATTATTAAGTTTTCAAGTGGCGATCGGATTGGTGCTGATATTCGCATAATCGAAGCATCAAGTTTATACATAGAAGAATCAGCGCTAACAGGTGAATCGGTTCCAGTTCAAAAAAGATTTGAATCAATTCAGACAGATGATATTGGTATTGGTGATCAAGATAATATGGGGTTTATGGGAACACTCGTTACGCGTGGAAATGGTAAAGGTGTTGTTGTATCGACAGGAATGAAAACTGCAATGGGTCAAATTGCGAATTTACTTCAAAATACAGAAACCATTGTTACACCTTTACAAAGACGATTAGAACAATTAGGGAAAATATTGATAGTTTTAGCATTGTTTTTAACAGCTTTAGTTGTATTTATCGGTGTTTATCAAGGAAATGAATTATATCATATGTTTTTAGCTGGTGTGTCACTTGCAGTTGCTGCGATTCCAGAAGGTTTGCCAGCAATTGTAACGGTTGCTTTATCACTTGGTGTGCAACGGATGATTAAAAAGAAAGCAATCGTTCGAAAGCTTCAAGCGGTTGAAACATTAGGTTGTGCTTCGGTCATTTGTTCAGATAAAACGGGGACTATGACAGAAAATAAAATGACTGTTACAAATATTTGGTCGGGCGGATCTAGTTATGAAGTATCTGGAAACGGATATGCAATCGATGGAGAATTTACGAATAAAGAGAGAACGATTAATCCAACTTTAAATAAACAATTATTTCAAACACTTGTATTTGGATCTATTTGTAGTGATGCAGAATTAATTAAAAAGAAAAAAGAAATCGTACTAGATGGAGATCCAACTGAAGGTGCAATTGTTGTTGCGGGTTATAAAGCTGGGATTGACCGTGAATACGTAAATTCAAATTTTACTAGAATACATGAGCTTCCTTTTGATAGTACAAGGAAAATGATGTCGGTCGTTGTAAAAAATCGATCAGGTGAGCAATTTGTGATTACAAAGGGTGCACCAGACGTCTTACTTTCAAAATGTAATACAATTTTATGGCATGAAAGAGAAGAACAATTAAATACGTTTAGACAAAATTCAGTTGAAAGTATAATCGAAACATATGCAAATAATGCACTTCGTACGATTGCAATTGCTTTTAAACCATTAAATCCTAATTCGATCATTGATGAAAGGGATCTCGAAAGTAATTTAACTTTTATTGGTTTACAAGGGATGATTGACCCACCTAGAGCAGAAGTTGCACAAGCTGTTCAAGAGTGTAAAGAAGCTGGTATTAGGACGGTTATGATTACTGGAGACCATAAGTTAACAGCTTCTAGTATTGCTAGAAAACTAGGAATCTTAAGAGATAACGGTAGAGTAGTAGAAGGAAAAGAATTAGATGCACTTTCTGTAGAGCAGATCCAGGAATTTGTTGAAGATGCTGCTGTGTTTGCCCGAGTTTCACCTGAACATAAATTGAAAATTGTTAAAGCACTTCAAGCGAATGGACATATTGTAGCAATGACTGGTGATGGCGTAAATGATGCACCAGCTATTAAAGCAGCGGATATTGGAATTTCAATGGGGATTACTGGTACAGATGTTGCAAAGGAAGCTTCAGCATTAGTTTTACTGGATGATAATTTTGCTACGATCAAGTCTGCAATTAAAGAAGGACGCAATATTTATAGTAATATTCGTAAATTTATCCGTTATTTATTAGCTTCAAATGTAGGTGAAATTTTAGTTATGTTGTTTGCGATGTTATTAGCGCTACCTTTACCACTTGTTCCAGTACAAATTCTATGGGTAAATCTAGTGACTGATGGATTACCTGCAATGGCATTAGGTGTTGATTCAGCTGAAGATGATGTAATGAAAAGAAGTCCTCGTTCATTATCAGAAGGGATATTTGCAAGAGGTTTAGGATGGAAAATTATTTCAAGAGGGTTTTTAATTGGATTTGTTACTCTTTTAGCCTTCATTATTTCGTATAATCAACATCCGAATCAACTAGAATACGCACAAACAGTTGCATTTTCTACATTAGTTTTAGCTCAATTAATTCATGTATTTGATTGTAGAAGTGAACGTTCCATTTTCCATCGAAATGTATTTGGAAATTTATATTTAATTGGTGCTGTTATTGTTTCGATGCTATTAATGCTAGTTGTTATTTACTACCCACCATTACAACCTATTTTCAAAACGATTCCGATCGTGCCTAGAGATTGGTTTTTAATTGGAGGTCTATCATCAATTCCAACTTTTATGCTTGCAGGCGCATTATTTACTAAGAAAAAATAATTTACGAACAAAATGGATAACCAATTTAAAATATGTTATAATTCCTTAAGGTAGTAGAGGTATGCTCTATTACCTTTTCTCTTTTACATATTGAATGAAATTTGGGAAATAAATTAGAGAGAAAATTAGTGTATTGGAAGTGGAACAATGGTCGTAAGTATGACAGGGTATGGTAAAGCCATTTTGTCAAATGAACAGTACAAAATACATATTGAAATGAAAGCAGTGAATCATCGATACTTAGAGACAATCGTTCGAATGCCGAGGCAATTATTAGCATATGAAGATGCAATTAAGAAAATTGTAGCTGAGTATACTAGTCGAGGTCGAGTTGAGGTTTTTGTTACAATTGAGGGCTTATTACAACGTACATTACAAATAGATGAAGGCTTAATTCAACAATATAAAAAAGCGATAGAACATCTTTCAGGTGAAGGGCAAAATAAATCTTTTTACAATCCAATCGATTTATTAAAGCTACCTGAAGTTACTACAGTAAGTGAAGTAGAACAAATCAATGATAATTTTGAAGAATTATTGTTAACGACTACTGAAAATGCATGTCAGCAATTTTTTGATGTTAAGTGCAAAGAAGGTGGACAACTTAAAAAAGATTTAATAGAAAGATTAACAGCAATTGAAGAATGTAAAAAACAAATTACTGTTCATTCTCCTCTTGTTTTGAAATCATATCGTGAAAAACTGCAATCTAAATTAGCGGAAGTTGAATTAACAGCGGTTGATGAGCAAAGATTATTAACAGAACTTATGCTCTTTGCGGATCGATGTGACATATCTGAAGAATTAGTTCGACTAACTAGTCATTTAGAATTGTTTAATGAAACTTTACAAATAAAAGAATCAATTGGGCGGAAATTAGATTTCATCGTACAAGAAATGAATCGAGAAGTGAATACGATTGGTTCGAAAGCAAACTCATTAGATATTTCTAAACAAGTTGTTGAAATTAAAAATAATCTTGAAAAAATTAGAGAGCAAGTTCAAAATATTGAATAATGTAAAAGATTTGTTTATAGTTGCAAAGGTCCGGTAACAATGTGAAATAGAAGACTAATTAATTTTTTATTAATTGACTCTAACACGCAGAAGTAACAATAGATTGACCTTTAATAAATAAAACTGTCTAGAATTAGAAGGGTAGGGTCATAAATGAGGCATGAAAGAGGCTTATTAATCGTACTTTCTGGTCCATCAGGAGTAGGTAAGGGTACGGTGCGTAAAGCTATTTTTGATAATAAGGACTTAGATCTGCAATATAGTATTTCGATGACGACAAGAAATCCTCGTGAAGGTGAAGTACATGGAGTAGATTATTTCTTTACATCAAAAGAAGATTTCAAACAGAAAATAAATGAAGATAAATTTCTTGAGTGGGCAGAGTTTGTAGGTAATTACTATGGAACGCCAATTGATTATGTTGAAAAAACATTAAGCGAAGGAAAAGACATTTTCCTAGAAATTGAAGTTCAAGGTGCCTTACAAGTAAAAAAAGCCTTTCCAGAAGGAATTTTTATTTTCTTAGCCCCTCCAAGTATGAGAGAATTACAAAATAGAATTGTAACAAGAGGCACAGAAACTGAAGATGTGATTATGAATCGTATGAATGCAGCAAAAGAAGAAATTGAAATGATGGATGCTTACGATTATGTAGTTGAAAATGATCAAGTTGATTTAGCTTGTGACCGTATTAAAGCAATTATTTTAAGTGAACATTTAAAACGTGAACGAGTTGCAAATTATTATAAAAGAATGATGGAGGCCGAATAAACTATGTTATATCCTTCGATTGACCGTTTATTAACAAAATTAGACTCAAAATATACGCTAGTAACAGTTGCTTCAAAGCGTGCTCGCGAAATGCAAGTAAATAAAGATACTCGTGTTGAAAAACCAGTATCTGATAAATTTGTAGGAAAAGCATTAGAAGAAATTAATGCTGGATTATTATCTTATAGAAAACTTGAAGAAGTTAAAGAAGATTAATATTTAACTGTGTGATGAGGCTGTCCCAAAACATTTGCTAATTTTCCATATGACTAAAAAGGACAACGTGGTGTTTAACACCTCTCCTAAAAGTTTCGTGGTGATTAGAAATGGGGGCAGTCTTATTTTTGTGATAAAATGGCCGAGTAGCTTAAACGACTAAAAGCCCTGACTTCAGAAAATAAGATAATACAACTAAGCTTATGCTTTGACGATAAGCTACTTGATGAGCTTTTTTTAGAAAAGCCTATAACATTTATTTCAAACATATTTGTGGTATCTTAGACATAGAACGTCCAAAAGACCTATTTTTTGACATATTACATAGAAAGAATAAAATTTGAAAGGGTGAAGGTGAGTGGAACAAAAAAAGATTCTCCTATGTGTTTCAGGTGGAATTGCAGTCTATAAAGCAGCAGCACTTACAAGTAAACTAGTACAAGCAGGATATGACGTTAAAGTAATGATGAGCTTATCCGCTACAAAATTTGTGGCACCTTTAACGTTTCAAGCTTTATCAAGAAATGATGTTTATATAGATACTTTTGATGAAAAAGATAGTTCAAAAATTGCACATATTGATTTAGGTGATTGGCCTGATTTAATCATTGTTGCTCCAGCAACTGCTAACACAATTGGAAAATTAGCAAATGGTCTTGGAGATGAAATGATTCAGGCAACATTACTTGCTGCAACAAAACCAGTTTGGATCGCCCCAGCTATGAATGTTAATATGTATAACCATCCGATTGTTCAAAAGAATATGAACACATTGAAAGAGATTGGTCATCGCTTTATTGAGCCAAATGAAGGATATTTAGCATGTGGCTATGTTGGAAAAGGTAGATTAGCAGAGCCGGAAGAAATCGTTCAATTCGTAAATGAACATTTCCAAAGAGATGTCGGTTTATTAAAAGATAAAAAAATTATTATTTCTGCTGGCCCAACTGTTGAAAAAATTGATCCGGTTCGTTTTGTTTCAAATCATTCAACAGGAAAGATGGGTTATAGCATCGCAGAAGCTGCAGTTTCTTTAGGAGCAGAGGTAATACTCGTTTCTGGACCAACTAATTTAACACCACCTAATGGGTGTAAATTTATCCAAACCGAGTCAGCCGAGGAAATGTTTGAAGCGATTTGGTCTTATTATAATGAAGCAGATGTTGTAATAAAAACAGCAGCAGTTGCTGATTATACACCTTCAATTACTTATGATCAAAAAGTGAAAAAAGCTGATGGTGATCTTTCAATTGCTTTTAAACGTACGAAAGATATTCTTCTAACTTTAGGCCAACATAAAACACATCAAATTTTAGTAGGGTTTGCTGCAGAAACAGATCAAATAGATGAGTATGCAAAAAGTAAACTTTTAAAGAAAAATGCTGATATGATTGTTGCTAATGATGTAACAAAAGCAGGGGCTGGTTTTGGTTCTGATACAAATATTGTAACGATTTTTAAACGTAATGGTGAAGTTAAGTCACTTCCTAAAATGAGTAAAAAAGAAGTAGCAGAAGAAATACTACTTGAAGTTCATCACTTATTAAATGAGGTAGAAAGATGACATACGCATCAGTTTTAGTTGATGTATCAGTCAGACAAACAGACCGTCCTTTTGATTATAAAGTACCAACTAGATGGCAGGATGCAATACAACCGGGAATGCGAGTAATTGTTCCATTTGGTCCAAGGAAAGTTCAAGGATTCGTATTGTCTATAAAAGAAACAACTAATTTAGAGAAGGTTAAAGAAATCGAAGAAGTTCTTGATGTCATGCCAGTTTTAACAGAAGAACTTCTTCTTTTAGGTTCTTATCTATCTCAAAAAACACTTTGTTTTTTCATTTCTGCATATCAAGCAATGCTTCCGACAGCTATTAAAGCTGTATATAAAAAACATGTTCAAGTGACATCTGACGAAGCTTTAGAACAATTAGTTCCAGAATTAGCAAATCTATTTTCGATCGTAAAAAGAAGAGAATGGACTGAAATAGAAAGTCTAGTTAGTAAAATTTCATTAGTTCAACGAGCAATTAAAGACGGGTTGCTTGAAATTGAATATGAAGTAAAAAATAAAGCAAATAAAAAAACAGAACGTGTAGTTTCGCTACTAAAGGTATTAGACGAAGAATTACCTGTAATCAAATCTCCACAACAAAAAGATATTATTGAATACTTACGTATGAATGGTCAAACAAGTGTGAAGGAGTTAAAAGAATGTCTTGGCATCACTGATTCACCTATAAAGACATTGGAGAAAAACGAGGTAGTTTCAATTAAAACAGTTGAAGTTTATCGTGATCCATATGAAGGTAAGGAAATTGAACGCTCTAAGCCTTTACCACTAATAGAGGAACAACAGATTGCATTTGAGCAAATCGTTTCTTCATTTCATGAAAGTAAGAATAAAATCCATCTTTTACATGGAGTAACAGGTAGTGGAAAGACAGAAGTTTATTTGCAAGCCATTCAAGAGGTACTGTCTGTTGGGAAAGAAGCGATCGTATTAGTACCAGAAATTTCTCTTACCCCACAGATTGTAGGCCGTTTTAAAAGTAGATTTGGAAATGATGTTGCAGTTCTACATAGCGGTCTATCTATTGGTGAGAAATATGATGAATGGAGAAAGATTCAGAGAAAAGAAGTTAAAGTAGTAGTGGGTGCCCGCTCAGCAATATTTGCACCATTTGAAAACATTGGCATGATTATAATAGATGAAGAACATGAGACAACTTATAAACAAGATGAACATCCAAGATATCATGCAAGAGATATTGCAATATGGAGAGGAGAATATCATCATTGTCCGATCGTTTTAGGAAGTGCGACTCCTACATTAGAATCTTTTGCTAGAGCTGGTAAAGGTGTTTATGAGCTAAATACAATGTCTAAAAGGGTTAATCAAGGCCCATTACCTGAAGTGGAAATTGTCGATATGAGAGAACAGTTAAGAATCGGTAATCGTACGATGTTTTCTACAGCTTTACATGAAAAAATATTGGATCGATTAGAGAAGAAGGAACAAATCATCTTATTTTTAAACCGTCGAGGCTATTCTTCGTTTGTAATGTGTAGGGATTGTGGTTACACAATTCAGTGCCCCCATTGCGAGGTTTCCTTAACTTATCATAAACATAACCATCATCTAAAATGTCATTATTGCGGATATGATACCTATATGCCAAAACAATGCCCTTCTTGCCTGAGTGAACATATTCGATTTTTTGGAACCGGAACGCAAAAGGTAGAGGAAGCTATTACAAAAACCTACCCAGAAGCACGAGTCATTAGAATGGATAATGATACGACTAGTCGAAAAGGTGCCCACGAAAAAATGCTCAAGCAATTTGGTAATGGTGAGGCTGATATATTACTAGGTACACAGATGATTGCAAAAGGACTTGATTTTCCAAATGTTACATTGGTTGGTGTTTTAGCAGCAGATAGTTCACTTCATTTACCCGATTTCAGAGCAAGTGAGCGAACATTTAGCTTATTGACACAAGTAAGTGGAAGAGCTGGTCGTCATGAAAAACCAGGTGAAGTAGTTATACAAACCTATTCACCAGAGCATTATAGTATTGAATTAGCTAAAACACAGGACTATGTAGCGTTTTATGAAGAAGAAATGAAAATAAGACGCTCATTTCGCTATCCACCTTTTTATTATTTAGTTTTAATATCAATAGCACATAATGATTTGATAAAAACAGTCAAAGTAAGCGAACAAATTGCAGGCTATTTAAGAGAGTACTTATCAGAAGGATCAATAGTACTCGGACCAGTAGCATCACCTATCGCAAAAATAAAAGACCATTTTCGTTATCAATGTGTGATAAAATACAAATCTGAACCTGCACTCTATGACGTCCTAAACCGTATCCAACAATACTACCAAGACGAAACAGACAAAGGCAAACTACAATTAACAATCGACTTTCAACCTACTATGTTTATGTAACGAAAAGCGGAAGGCGTTTGCTCAGCCCCGACAAGCATAAGACAAAGATTGAGAAAGGTTGGTTTTTAACCTTTATTGGACTTTGGCTTATGACCTCGAGGGGCTAACGCCTGGAGCTAGACAGAACGAAAAGTGGAGGCGACTGGTCAGCCTCGACACCTCGAGGGGCTAACGCCTGGAACTAGACAAAACGAAAAGTGGAAGGCATTTGCTCAGACTAAGGCAAGCATAAGACATAGGTGGTTTTAAAAATTAAATTTAACGTACAATCAAGATAGGAGTTGTGAAATTGGCTTTATTAAAAATAGTAGAATTTCCAAATGAAGTTCTTGAAACACCTTGTGAAAAAGTGACGACATTTGATAAAAATTTAGTAAAACTTTTAAATAATATGTATGAGACAATGCTAGCAGCAGATGGTGTTGGATTAGCAGCTCCACAAGTTGGTATTCTGCAACAAGTAGCTGTTGTAGATGTTGAAGATGAGAATGGAAGAATTGATTTAATTAATCCAATTGTAATGGAAACAAAAGGCGAGCAAACTGATGTTGAAGGTTGTTTAAGTTTCCCTAACTTATATGGTGATGTAACAAGACCTAGCTATGCAAAAATCAAAGCTCAAAATAAACGTGGAAAATATTTTATTATAGAAGCTCGTGGATTTTTAGCTCGTGCACTATTACATGAAATTGATCATTTAAATGGAGTTTTATTCACTTCTAAAGTCTCGAAATACTATGAAGAAAGTGAATTAGAAGGGTAGGCAAAATAATGACAAAGATTGTTTTTATGGGGACGCCAGATTTTTCTGTTCCTGTTTTAAGAAGATTAATTGATGAAGGATATGATGTAGTCGGTGTAGTAACTCAACCAGATCGCCCCGTTGGTCGAAAAAGAGTATTAACTCCACCTCCTGTTAAAGTAGAGGCTTTAAAACATAATATTCCAGTTTTACAACCTGAAAAAATTAGACTTCCAGAAGAAACAGAAAAAGTGTTGGCATTGAAGCCAGATTTAATTGTAACTGCAGCTTTTGGACAAATTCTTCCTACAGATATTCTTGAAGCTCCTAAATTTGGTTGTATAAATGTACATGCTTCATTATTACCAGAATTACGAGGTGGAGCTCCAATTCACTATTCGATCATTCAAGGTAAGAGTGAAACTGGTGTAACAATTATGTATATGGTTGAAAAATTAGATGCTGGTGATATGTTAGCTAAAGTCGTTGTTCCAATTGAAGAAAAAGATCACGTTGGAACGCTTCACGATAAATTAAGTATTGCTGGTGCGAATTTACTTTCAGAAACAATCCCACCATTATTAAAAGGTGAAATGAATGCAGTGAAGCAAGATGAAAGTAAAGTTAGCTTTGCGAAAAATATTAAGCGTGAGGAAGAGCAAATAAATTGGTCAAAAACTGGTGAAGAGATTTATAATCACGTAAGAGGTTTACACCCTTGGCCAGTAGCTTATACTACATTAAACGGAGAAGTTTTAAAAGTTTGGTGGGGTGAAAAAGTAAATACGAATCAAAATTTAACACCAGGTGAAATAATTGATGTTTTAAACGATGGCATATTAGTAGCAACAGGTAATCATACTGCTATCAAAATTACTGATTTACAGCCCGCTGGTAAAAAGCGAATGGAAGCAAAGCAATATATAAATGGTGCAGGTTCTTTTATTGAACGTGGAATGAAGTTAGGAGAATAACATGAGTAAAAATGTACGAGAGATTGCCTTAGAGGCTCTTCTTTCAGTTTATAAAAATCAATCGTATAGTAATTTGTTAGTAAATAACTATATTCAAAAGAATGATTTATCTTCTGCTGATTCGGGATTATTAACAGAAATAATCTATGGTACTATTCAAAGAGATCAATTGTTAGATTTTTATTTAGAACCATTTATAAAAAATCAGAAGAAATTAGAAGAATGGGTTTATATATTAATAAAACTTTCTTTATATCAATTGCATTTTTTAGATCGTATACCTCCTCATGCCGTTTTAAATGAGGCTGTTAATATTGCTAAAAAGCGAGGGCATAAAGGAATTGCTTCTTTAGTAAATGGGGTTTTAAGAAATATTCAAAGAAATGGTTTACGATCAATCGATGAAATAAAGGACCCAATTGAAAAGCTTTCAATTGAAACAAATCATCCTAAATGGTTAATTGAACAATGGGTAAAAGAATTCGGCGAAGAAGAAACTAGAAAAATTTGTGAAGAGAACATACTTCCACCGTTTCAAACTGCAAGGGTCAATACAATGAAAGCAACAAGAGAAGAAGTGCTAAAAATGCTAGAAGATGAAGGAGTACAGGTTAAGGAAGGAAAACTGTCTCCATTTGCAATAGAAATCCAAAAAGGAAATGTTGCTTATACGAATGCATTTAAAGAAGGTTTCCTTTCAATTCAAGATGAAAGCTCGATGTTAGTTGCACAAGCACTTGGAGTTGAAAAAGGTGAAGATATATTAGACACATGTGCAGCACCTGGAGGGAAATCAACACATATTGCTGAGTTGTTAGGCGGTACTGGATCAGTCACTTCATTAGATTTACACAAGCATAAAGTAAAGTTAATAAAAGAACAAGCTAATCGTTTAGGGTTAGATAATATAGAAACGAAAGCTCTAGATGCAAGAAAAGCACCTGAAGAGTTTGAAGGAAGATTATTTGACAAAGTATTAGTAGATGCTCCATGTTCTGGTTTAGGGGTTATTCGTCGTAAACCAGATATTTTATTAAAAAAGAATGCTACTGATGTAACGAATTTACAAAGAGTTCAGAAGTCTATTTTAGACGAAGCTTCAAAGTTAGTTAAGCCAGGTGGAACTTTAGTATATAGCACTTGTACAGTTGGACATGAAGAAAATATTGATGTGGTCGAAGCTTTTTTAGATGAGCATCATGATTATGAATTAGATCATTCATTAATTGATCATGTTCCGGAAAAATTAAATGAAAATAAATCAGTTCAAAAAGGGTATATACAGCTACTACCACATTATTTTGGAACGGATGGATTTTTTATTGCAAGATTAAGGAAGAAGGTGTAACGTTGAAATTAGAAAATACTACAAATTCAGTCAAAATAGAAAAAACTCATAAACCCTCAATTTACTCGTTAAAAGTGAGTGATATAGAGGATTGGTTAAAGGCGCAAAAGCAGCAGGTTTTCCGTTCAAAGCAAATTTATAATTGGCTATACGTACAACGAGTTGAAAGCTTTGAAGAAATGCAAAATATTCCAAAAGAGCTACGTATGTTACTTGAAGAGAATTTTACAATAACGACATTAAAAACATTAGTTAAACAAACCTCTTCAGATGGTACTATGAAATTTTTATTTGAATTACATGATGGATATTCAATTGAAACTGTTTTAATGAGACATAATTATGGCAATTCTGTATGTGTAACGACGCAAGTAGGTTGTCGAATTGGATGTACTTTTTGTGCATCTACTCTTGGCGGTTTAAAACGAAATCTTGAAGCAGGCGAAATCGTTGCACAAGTATTAGAAGTACAACGTGCTATTGATGAAGTTGAAGAAAGAGTTAGCTCAATCGTAGTTATGGGTATAGGCGAACCATTTGATAACTATAATGGTTTAATGGATTTCTTAAGAATTGTTAATTCTGATAAAGGTCTTAACATTGGTGCAAGACATATTACAGTTTCAACAAGCGGAATCATTCCAAAAATCTATAACTTTGCTGATGAAGGACTTCAAATTAATTTCGCGATTTCATTACATGCTCCTAACAGTGAGTTACGTTCTAAATTAATGCCAATTAATCGTGCATACAAATTACCGGATTTAATGGACGCTGTTCGTTACTATGTTGAAAAAACAGGTAGACGTGTAACGTTTGAATATGGTTTATTCGGTGGTGAAAATGACCAAGTTGAGCATGCTGAAGAACTTTCTAGGTTACTTAAAGGAGTTAAATGTCATGTTAATTTAATCCCAGTTAACTATGTACCTGAAAGAGATTACGTAAGAACACCAAAGGAACAAATTTTTGCATTTGAAAAAGTACTTAAAAATAATGGAGTTAATGTTACAATTCGTCGTGAACAAGGTCATGATATAGATGCAGCTTGTGGACAGTTGCGTGCAAAGGAGCGTAAAGAGGAGACGAGGTGAAACAATGCAAACTTTTTTTCAAACTGATACGGGGAAAGTTCGAGAGCATAATGAAGATAGCGTAGGTATATTTACGAACGATTCAGGAATCGTATTAGCTGTAGTTGCTGACGGTATGGGTGGCCATTTAGCGGGTGAAGTTGCAAGTATGATGGCGATCAATTTCCTTGAAGCAGAGTGGAAAAATACTAGTAATTTTGAAACACCAGTAGAAGCCGAATCATGGCTAAAAAATATTGTAGCGCAATTAAATACAAATCTATTAGTTCATTCAGAGCAAAATGAAGAGTGCAAGGGTATGGGGACAACCCTTGAAGCGATTATTTGTACTCCTTTATTTTTTACGATTGCACATGTAGGTGATAGTAGAAGTTATTTGAGGAATGATGAAGGGTTTAAGCAAATAACAGAAGATCATACTTTTGTCGCTGAACTCGTTAAATTTGGTCAAATTTCTATGGAGGATGCAGAAATTCATCCTCGTAAAAATGTTATAACGCGAGCACTTGGTACTGAGGAAACAGTTGATGTTGATATTAAAACTTTAACTTGGGAAGAAGATGATTTAATCATTTTATGTTCAGATGGTTTATCAAATAAAATATCAAATGAACTTTTTAATGAAAAATTAAATGAAAATCTACCAATTGAGATTCTCGGTAACCAATTGATTTCAATCGCAAATGATCTTGGTGGAGAAGATAACATCACCCTTGCCATTATTAAGTTTGAGCCTAGAAATATAGAGAAAGGGTGATGATGAGCGTGATGATTGGTAGACGCCTAAACGACCGATATAAGATCTTAAAATTAATTGGTGTTGGCGGTATGGCAAACGTTTATTTAGCCCGTGATATGATATTAGATCGAGATGTAGCTGTAAAAATGTTAAAAGCTGATTTTTCAAACGACCCTGACTTCTTAAGAAGATTTCAACGTGAGGCATATTCAGTTACTTCGCTATCTCATCCAAATATCGTAAGTTCATATGACGTTGGGGAAGAAGATGGATTACAGTATATCGTCATGGAATACGTTGAAGGTGAGACTTTAAAGGAGTATATTCAACATCATACACCTATAAAGCCAAAAGAAGTATTGAGGATTATGGAACAATTAGCCTCAGCATTAGCACATGCGCATCATTTTCAAATCGTTCATAGAGATGTAAAACCGCAAAATATTTTAATCAATAAAGAAGGAAATGTAAAAATAACTGATTTTGGAATTGCAACAGCTTCTACAGCTGCAACAATTACACAAACAAATTCAGTTCTTGGTTCTGTTCACTACCTTTCACCTGAGCAAGCAAGAGGTGGAGTTGCGAATAAAAAGTCAGACATTTATTCTTTAGGAATTGTAATGTTTGAGCTTTTAACTGGAAAACTACCCTTTTCGGGTGAGAGTGCAGTTGCGATCGCATTAAAACATTTACAAAGCGAAGTTCCACCGCCAACAAAATTTAACCCAGAAATACCTCAAAGCGTTGAAAATATCGTTTTAAAAGCTACTGCCAAAGATATCTTTTATCGATATGATACTGCTGATGAGATGAAGCTTGATTTACAAACTGCTTTAGATAGTGATCGTTTGAATGAAAAACGTTTTGTGATTCCTACAAATGATGATGAAACGAAGGTAATTCCGATCATAAAGGATATACCAGTTTCAACTAATGATGATACGGTTGTCGTACCATCAAAGAAAAAATCAAATAAAGAAAAAGAACCAATCAAAAAAGAGCCAATCAAAAAAGAGGCTGTCGTAAAAGAACCTGATAAATTAAAACGGAAGAAGAAAAATTCTTTTGCAAAGTTTATTATAGGTACATTTATTGCACTTTTAATTGGTGGTTTATTAGCGATAACTTTGATTCCTGCATTATTTTTACCTGAAGACGTACAAATTCCAGATGTAAAGGATATGACATACGAAAGTGCGGTTACGTTACTTGCATCAAAAGGGTTAAAGATAAGCGATCCGAAAGAAATTTTTGATGATGAAGTTGATGAAGGGAAAGTCGTTAAAACTTCGCCTAATATTGGGGAAACTGTTAAAGAAAATTCATCGATAACGATTTATAAATCAAAAGGTAAAAAAAGTAATGAGATGGAAGACCTAAAAGGGTTTCAATACAACACGATAAAATCTCGATTACAAGACGATTATCGTTCTGTTTCAACGCATTTTATCGAAAGTGATGAATCGGAAGGTGAAATAATCGACCAATCTCCGAACGTTGGGGCTGAAGTTGTTCCATCAGAAACAGATTTAAATGTATGGATAAGTAAAGGGACATCAACGATCACTCTTCGTGACCTAAAAGGATGGTCTAGAAAAGATGTTGAAACCTATGCAGGTGACAATAACCTAAAGCTTAGCGTAACGAAAGAAGATTCTGGAACAGTTGCTGAAAACCATGTTATTTCTCAATCCCCATCTGCTAACGTTGCAGTAAAAGAAGGGGATACATTAAATATCGTTATTTCTTCTGGAAAACAAAAAGAAAAGACGAAAAAAGTAACAATCAATTTACAAGTACCATATACACCAACCAATCCTAGTTCACCTCAGCTAATTGAGGTATATATTAGGGATAAAAATAATAATGGTGAAAAACCTGCAATTTCAAAATCGATCACCGAAACAACTACTATACCAGTAGAAGTGACAATTGATCCTGGACAAACTGCTTCCTATAAAATTGTTAAAGATGGTCAAGTTATTGCAGAAAGAGATGTACCTTATCCATCGAATTAAAGAGTTGTAGGAGTGAGTATATGCCAGAAGGCAAAATCATAAAAGCATTGAGTGGATTCTATTATGTTGAAACAGATGAGACAGTTGTTGCTTGTCGTGGTAGAGGAAATTTTCGGAATAAGAAAATAACACCTTTAGTTGGAGACGAAGTAGAATATCATATCGAAAAAAGTGGAGAAGGTTATTTACTTGAAATTAAAGAGCGAAAAAATGAACTTGTTCGACCTCCAATTGCAAATGTTGATCAAGCAATTTTAGTTTTTTCAGCAGTAGAGCCCGATTTTTCTCCAATATTATTAGATCGATTCCTTGTATTAATTGAGTTTAATGAAATTAAACCATTAATTGTCATTACGAAGATTGATTTGTGTTCAGAAGCACAATTAAAACTAGTGTACGAATACGTTTCTTATTATCGCCAAATTGGATATGAAGTATGTTTAACTTCTTCAAAAACTGAGGAAGGATTAGAAAAAGTACTTCCACATATGTCAAATAAAATATCTGTATTTGCAGGACAATCTGGCGTAGGTAAGTCAACTTTACTAAATGCGATTAATCCAGAGCTTGATTTAAAAACGGGTATTATTTCCTCTCATTTAGGACGAGGAAAACATACAACTAGACATGTTGAATTAATAAAAATTGGACAGGGTCTAGTTGCAGATACTCCTGGTTTTAGTTCATTGGAATTTATGGGAATCGAATCCGAAGATTTATCTTATTGTTTTGTGGAAATGCGAGAAAAAAGTCAAGAATGTAAATTTAGAGGTTGTACCCACTTAAAAGAACCAAAATGTGCTGTAAAAGATGCGGTTGAAAGTGGGGAAATTTCTCCTAAACGATATGATCATTATGTATCATTCATAGAAGAAATAAGAGATAGAAAGCCGAGGTATTAATCATGGTTAAAATTGCACCATCAATCCTTTCAGCGAATTTTGCTAAACTTGGAGAAGAAATATTAGATGTAGAACGTGGAGGGGCAGATTATATACACGTCGACGTAATGGATGGTCATTTTGTACCAAATATCACAATTGGACCACTGATTGTAGAAGCAATTAGACCTGTGACGAAGCTTCCACTTGATGTACATTTAATGATTGAAAAACCAGATCAATACATAGAGCAATTTGTAAAAGCTGGAGCGGACATTATTACGGTTCATGTTGAAGCGTGTACACATTTACATCGCACGATCCAAACCATTAAATCATTTGGCATTAAAGCAGGTGTAGTTCTTAATCCAGCGACTCCAGTTTCAACAATTGAACAGATTATTGATGATGTCGATATGGTCCTTTTAATGACCGTAAATCCAGGCTTTGGAGGACAGAAATTTATTCAATCAGTTGTTCCTAAAATTAAACAAGTTGCTAACTTGATTAAAGAACGCAATTTATCAGTTGAAATCGAAATAGACGGTGGCGTTGACGAGCATACGGCTAAAATTTGTATAGAAGCAGGTGCTACCGTATTAGTAGCCGGTTCAGCAGTTTATAATAAGGAAGACAGAAAAGAAGCTATAGCGAAAATTAGAGGGTAATGTAATCATCTAAAATTGCATGGAAAATCTAATTATGAAACAAAAAATGCAATCGACATTCGATTGCATTTTTTTTAAAGGTGGAAGAAAAATTGATTATACATATTGTAGGTGCAGGACCGAAATCAAATACAATTACTGAAATTACTCAGAAAGACGAAAACCAGATACTGATTGGCGTAGATAATGGAGCTCATTACTTAATTGAAGAAGGATTAATTCCAGAGGCAATATTCGGTGATTTTGATTCTTTAAGTAATGAGAATTTAGAAAAGATAAAAGGGCTTGTTCCAAATGTTTTTATTTACCCTCCTGAAAAAGATGAAACAGATTTAGAACTTGCTATTCAATGGGCAATTAAACAAAAACCAGAAAAGATTTTTATCCATTGTGTTACCGGAAAACGTTTAGATCATGAGTTTGGAAGTATTACATTATTAATAAAATTTATGAATTCTGGTGTTCCAATAAAAATCGTTGATGAATATAACGAAATATATGTCATTTTGCAAGGTACCCATTTCATTAGTAAACTGCAGCATTTTAAATACGTATCCTTTTTTTCATTAGGTGCTAATGTAGTAAATTTAACTTTAAAGGGCTTTAAATACCCACTAACTAATCATTTATTGGAAATTGGATCATCACTATGTGTAAGCAATGAACTACTAGAGAGTGAAGGGTCTATTTCATTTAGCGAAGGCATAGCATTAGTAGTAAGGAGCAAAGATTAACAATTTCATGTCATAGTTTTCGCTCAACGCAAGTAGAATGTAATAGGATTAATCTTTTCCTTAAAAATGCTAGAAAGCTTGTAGGAGGGAAAGCATGAGATTTTATACGATTAAATTACCTAGATTTCTTGGCGGACTTGTTCGCGCCATGCTGAGTACATTTAAAAAAGACGCTTAGCTTAATTGGAGTAGAGTATTTTGGTTAGAGGCAACAGGTATCATAAAAAAAGTAAAAAAGCATAGCGGATCGCTATGCTTTTTAGTACGTTAATAAATTAAACGCGTTCAATTTTACCTGATTTTAATGCTCTCGCTGAAACGTAAACACGCTTTGGTTTACCGTTTACTAAAATACGAACTTTTTGAAGGTTAGCACCCCAAGTACGTTTTGAAGCATTCATAGCGTGAGAGCGACTGTTACCAGAACGAGACTTTCTTCCTGTGATTACACAAACACGAGCCATCTATTTCCCTCCTAACAAAAAACGGAATAACATTTCAATGATTATTTTCATTCAAACACTACTATAATTTATCATACCGCTCTACTTAATGCAACAGTTATTGGTAAGTTGTTCAAGAAAAAAACCTTGACATCGAAATGTCTGATATACAAAATATTAAAGAGGGACCACCCGACTTACCTTAAAAGAAATTCTTTAAAAATTGTATTTTCTATAATTAACCATGAATATTATTGAAATGCTAATAATAGTAGTGAGTCAATAGAATTATTTTGGAAAAAGGTATACAATAATAAGTAAGTAGTATAACTAACTATACTTGGATTATCCAATAAGGGGGACCAAAATATGTCATTAGAAATGAAAACTCAATATGGAACAATCGAGATTGGTACAGATGTGATCGCTACAATTGCTGGTGGAGCTGCCGTTGATTGTTACGGTATTGTTGGAATGGCTTCTAAGAAACAAATTAAGGATGGTCTTACAGAAATCCTAAAAAAAGATAACTTTACAAAAGGTGTTATTGTTCGCCAAGTAGGTGAGGACGTTAATATCGATATGTACATAATTGTAAGCTATGGTACGAAGATTTCTGAGGTTGCTAATAACGTACAAAATAAAGTGAAGTATACTCTTGATCAAACATTAGGATTATCAGTTGACTCTGTTAATATTTTTGTTCAAGGTGTGAAAGTAGCTAACCTGTAAAGACGCATTAAGGAGGAGAATTTGTGTCGATAAAACGTATTGACGGTAAATTATTTGCAGATATGGTGATTCAAGGTGCAAATAACTTAACGAAAAATGTAAAATTTGTAGATTCATTAAATGTATTCCCGGTACCAGATGGTGATACTGGAACAAATATGAATCTTTCTATTACTTCTGGATCTAAGGAAGTAATAGAAAAACCAAATAGTCATGTAGGGAAAGTTGGTCAAAGCTTTGCAAAGGGCTTATTGATGGGGGCGCGTGGAAATTCTGGTGTAATCCTTTCTCAATTATTTAGAGGTTTTTCTAAATCGATTGAATCAAAGGATACAATTTCAACAACTGATTTTGCTTTAGCATTAGAAGCAGGGGTAGAAACTGCTTATAAAGCTGTTATGAAGCCTATTGAAGGAACAATCTTAACAGTTGCAAGAGAAACAGCAAAAAAAGCAGTTGTCATAGCAAAAACACATGAAGAATTTATTCCTTTTCTTGAGGAAACAATTATTGAAGCAAATGCATCATTAAACCGTACCCCAGACTTACTACCTGTGTTAAAGCAAGTTGGTGTAGTCGATAGCGGAGGCCAAGGTTTAGTACTTGTCTATGAAGGATTTTTAGCATCATTAAAAGGTGAAGAAATTTCCTTAGAAGGTGCTGAGGCGACTCTTTCACTTGAGGAACTTGTTGAAGCAGAACATCGAAATGTACAAAGTATGTTAAATACGGAAGACATTGTATACGGATATTGTACTGAATTTATGGTGCGATTTGAAAAAGAAAAATTAAATAAACATCCTTTTGACATAGACACTTTCCGTAAAGAGTTAAGTGCATGGGGTGATTCTTTATTAGTAGTTGCTGATGATGAAATTGTAAAAGTTCATATTCACGCTGAGTACCCTGGGGAAGTATTTAATTTAGGTCAACGTTTTGGAAGCTTTTTAAAACTAAAAGCTGAAAATATGCGCGAACAACATACTAACTTACTACATGAAGAGGTTTCAAATGAATCTCCTTCTAAAAATGAGTCTACACAACCTACTGAAAAACAAGAATTTGGTATCGTTACGGTAGCTATGGGATCAGGGATTAAAGCATTATTTGAAAGTATTGGGGCAACTGTTGTAATTGAAGGCGGTCAAACAATGAATCCTAGTACAGAAGACATTGTAAAAGCAATTGAACAATGCAACGCAGAAAATGTTATTGTACTTCCTAACAACGGAAATATCGTGATGGCGGCTGAGCAAGCAGCATCTGTTGCAGAATGTAATGTAGCAGTTGTAACGTCTAAAACAGTACCTCAAGGTATGTCAGCTTTATTAGCATTTAATCCTACTGCATCATTAGCTGAAAATAAATCAGGAATGCAAGATGCATTAAAGACAGTAAAAACAGGTCAAATAACTTATGCGGTTCGAGATACTGAAATTGATGGCGTAGAAATAACAAAAGATCATTTCATGGGAATCCTTGAAAGTAAAATTGTTACAACAGATGCAAATCAATTAGAGGCTGCAAAAAAATTATTACAAGATATGATTGATGAAGATTCTGAAATATTAACAATCTTATATGGTCAAGATGTATCAGATGAAGAAATTTCAAAATTGGTTGAATTTGCCGAAGAGAGCTTTGATCATTTAGAAGTTGAAGTTCATAACGGAAATCAGCCTTTATATTCGTATATTTTTTCAATTGAATAAAAAACAAAGAGAAGAAGTGGGATGCACTTCTTCTTTTTATTTGTTGTTTTACACTATTAAATACTCTTTTGGAAAGGACTAAGCAGGCGCGCAGAGGGGACTCTGCTCTCTCCCCAAAAAAGGGAGTAACTTGGAAAGGAAATCGACAAATTGCTTATTTAGTCTTCTTTTTTGTAAATTATTTAAGTTGTATTGTAAAATAACGTAGAACTCTGTAGAATTTCGTATTACACTATAAGGTGGACATTGTTTTGTCCATAATACCAACTTTTTATATAAATGATTTGTACTAACAAAACAAAAACTAAATATAATACGCTTTTACAATAACGTATTGGGGGAAACGTGATGAAATATAAAAGTGTTTTTGACATAATTGGTCCAATTATGATTGGCCCTTCTAGTTCACATACAGCTGGAGCGGCTAAAATTGGTCGTGTAGCAAGAAATCTTTATGGAAAAGAACCTAAAAAGATTTTGATTTCATTATATGGTTCATTTGCTAAAACATATCGTGGACATGGGACAGATGTTGCGCTTATTGGTGGTCTATTGGATTTTGATACATTCGATGAGCGTATTCCAGAATCATTAAATATTGCACAAGAAAAAGGGATGTCAATTGATTTCATTGAAGAAGATGCAGTAACGGAGCATCCAAATACAGTGAAAATTTCGATTCTCGATGATGACCAACCATTTGAATTAGTAGGAATTTCAATCGGTGGTGGAAAAATTGAAATTATTGAATTGAATGGATTTGAACTAAAACTTTCGGGTAATTACCCAGCAATTCTTGTTGTGCACAATGACCGTTTTGGTTCGATTGCTGGTGTAACAAATGTCCTAATGAAATATGCTGTAAATATTGGCCATATGGAAGTTTCACGTAAAGAAGTCGGACAAATTGCTTTGATGGCAATTGAGGTCGACCAAGATCTAGATGATAAAGTAATTAAAGAAATTGAATCTTTACCACATATCATTCGTGTTACGAAAATGGTTGATTAAGGAGAGGGGGAACTTATATGTTTAAAAATGTTGCTGAATTAGTTGAATTAGCTGAATCAAAAAATGTTAAAATTTCAGAAATAATGATTCAACAAGAGATGTTATTTACAGGAAGAAGCCGTGAAGAGATTATCGGTAAAATGGAGCAAAATCTTGTTGTTATGGAAAAGGCAGTTGAAAGAGGACTTGCAGGTGTTCACTCGCCAACAGGTTTAACAGGCGGAGACGCTGTATTACTTCAAAATTATATTGCAAAAGGTAATTTCCTTTCAGGCCATTTACTTTTAGATGCTGTTAGTAAAGCGGTTGCGACAAATGAAGTAAATGCTGCAATGGGTACGATTTGTGCAACACCAACAGCAGGTTCTGCTGGTGTAGTTCCTGGAACCCTTTTTGCTGTAAAAGAGAAATTAAATCCTACTCGAATGCAAATGATTGAATTCTTATTTGCATCTGGTGCTTTCGGTTTTGTTGTAGCTAATAATGCGTCAATTTCAGGTGCTGCAGGTGGCTGTCAAGCGGAAGTAGGCTCTGCAAGTGGTATGGCAGCAGCTGCGATCGTTGAAATGGCTGGTGGTACTCCAAGTCAAAGTGCTGAAGCATTTGCCATTACATTAAAAAATATGCTTGGTTTAGTATGTGACCCTGTTGCAGGTTTAGTAGAAGTACCATGTGTTAAGCGTAATGCAATGGGTGCTGCTAACGCAATGGTAGCAGCAGATATGGCATTAGCAGGTATTACAAGTCGTATTCCATGTGACGAAGTAATTGATGCTATGTATCGAATTGGACAAACAATGCCATCTGCGCTAAGAGAAACTGCAGAAGGAGGACTAGCGGCAACGCCAACAGGACGTGAATTAGAAGCAAAAATATTTGGTGTTTCGCTAAAAAAATAGTGAGTATTGAACTTGAACAAAAAGTATCTGTATTAAGTGGTGTCGGCGAGGAAACTGAAACACAATTAAATGATATGGGTATTTTTACTATAAATGACTTAATCGAATATTTACCGTATCGATATGAGGATTTTCGAAATAAGGATTTATCAGAAGTGAAGCATGAAGAGCGCGTGACTGTCGAGGGGATTGTTCATAGCGCTCCTCTTCTTCAATATTTTGGCAAAAATAAATCTCGTCTAACATTTCGACTTTTAGTGGATCGATACTTAATTACTGTTATTTGTTTTAATCGACCGTATTTTAAAACAAAGTTAAACTTAAATGAGCATGTTACTGTTTCTGGCAAGTGGGATCAACATAAACAAACCATTTCATTATCAGACCTCGTATTTGGTTCTCGTACGAATAGTCATGAAATTGAGCCTGTCTATTCAATTAAGGGAAAAATGTCTGTAAAAACAATACGTAAATTTGTCGAGCAGTCTTTTAAAAAATATGGACATTTAATAAATGACTTAGTGCCAAACGAACTAATTCAAAAATATAAACTTTTAAATCGTTCAGAAACAATGAGATTACTTCACCATCCAATTGATGCGAATAGTTTAAAACAAGCTAGAAGAAGCTTTGTTTATGAGGAGTTTTTTCTGTTTCAACTAAAAATGCAAGCACTTCGAAAAATTCAGCGTAATCAATCAAAAGGTATCCCAAAAACATTAAATATTGAAAAAATTCAACAACTAATCCAATCCTTACCATTTCCTCTGACATCAGCTCAAAATAGAGTTGTACAAGAAATATTCTCAGATTTAGAAAGTCCTTATCGAATGAATCGCTTATTACAAGGTGATGTAGGGTCGGGAAAAACCGTTGTCGCTACCATTGCATTGTATGCATGTACACTTAATGGTTACCAAGGTGCATTAATGGTGCCTACAGAAATTTTAGCTGAGCAACATTTTGAATCTTTAGCAAAAATGCTACAACATACTGGAGTAAATGTTGAGCTTCTGACAAGTTCTGTAAAAGGTAAAAAGCGTCGTGAAATCCTAGAACGATTAAAAAACGGTGAAGTACATATTTTAGTCGGAACTCATGCTTTGATTCAAGATGAGGTTCAATTTAATAAATTAGGTATTGTAATTACAGATGAACAACATCGGTTTGGTGTTGGTCAACGTAGAGTTTTAAGAGAAAAAGGCTATTTTCCAGATGTTTTATTTATGACAGCAACTCCAATCCCAAGAACTTTGGCAATAACAGCTTTTGGTGAAATGGATGTCTCGATTATTGATGAATATCCGGCAGGTCGTAAAAAAATAGAAACGTATTGGGTTAAACAAGAAATGTTTGATCGCGTTTTAGATTTTATCGGTAAAGAAATTAAAAATGGACGACAAGCATATTTAATCTGTCCACTAATCGAGGAGTCAGAGAAACTAGACCTTCAGAATGCATTAGATTTACATAGTGTTCTATCTTTTCATTATCAAAATACGGCGAAGGTCGGTTTGATGCATGGAAAGCTTTCATCAACAGAGAAAGATGACGTGATGAAGGCATTTGCAGCGAATGAGGTTCAAATATTAGTATCAACAACAGTTGTAGAAGTAGGGGTAAATGTACCGAATGCAACTGTGATGGTTATTTATGATGCAGACCGATTTGGACTTTCACAATTACATCAGCTAAGAGGACGAGTTGGACGAGGTTCAGAACAATCATATTGTATTTTAGTTGGCGATCCAAAAAGTGAAGTAGGAAAAGAAAGACTAACAATCATGACAGAAACAAACGATGGTTTTGAGTTAAGTGAAAAAGATTTAGAGCTTAGAGGACCAGGAGATTTCTTTGGAAAACAACAAAGTGGTGTACCTGAATTTAAAATGGCAGATATGGTACATGACTATCGTGCATTAGAAGTTGCACGAAATGATGCAACATTACTTGTTAATTCAGATGTATTTTGGAAAGCTAATGAATATCAAGGATTAAGAATGTACTTAGATAGAACGGGAATATTTAATTCAGAAAAATTAGATTAGTACTAGGTATTAAAAGTTTGTCAAAAAACTATTGTAATACGTGGGTTTTTAATATAAACTGTATTTAATACCTGGTCACAAATTAGTAGTTGAGGTATGTAATATGAGAAGAAATAAAAAAGATCGTCATGAATTGTTAAAAAAAATTATAAAAGAAAATCCGTTTATTACAGATGAAGATTTAGCTAATCAGTTATCTGTGAGCATACAAACTATTCGTCTTGATCGTCTTGAGTTATCAATTCCTGAGTTAAGGGAGCGCATCAAAAATGTTGCCACTCAGCAATTAGAAGATGTAAAATCACTACCAGTAGATGAAATAATCGGTGAAGTTATTGATATTCATTTAAACGAAAGTGCCATTTCTATATTTGACGTTAAGGAAGAGCATACTTTTAGTAGAAATGGAATTGCCCGAGGTCATCACTTATTTGCCCAGGCTAATTCTTTAGCAGTTGCAGTTATTCATGATGATTTAGCTCTTACAGCTAAATCCAATTTTGTTTTTATTAAACCAGTAAGAACAAATGACCGAGTAATTGCGAAGGCAAAGGTTTTACCGCAAAAAGGAGATCCGAGGCGTACGACAGTTGATATCAATGGCTATGTTGAAAAAGAACATGTATTCCATGGCTTGTTCGAAATGTACCACCGAAGTATTGAAGAATAGGAAGTGAACAAGATGAAATTAGCGATCGATGCAATGGGTGGAGATCATGCCCCAAAAGCCATCGTTGAAGGTGCGATGCTTGCAGTTGAAAAATTAAATGATATACATATTACTTTAATTGGTGATGAATCAAAAATTAAACCATTCTTAACGAATGATAAAAATATAACGATTATCCATACAGATGAAGTAATTGAAGGAACGGAAGAGCCAGTTAGAGCGGTTAGAAGAAAAAAGAATGCTTCTATGGTCTTAATGGCAAACCAAGTAAAAGAAGGCAATGCTGATGCATGTATTTCTGCTGGAAATACTGGCGCATTGATGACAGCGGGCTTATTAGTCGTTGGTCGAATGGAAGGTGTAGAACGACCTGCACTTTCACCTACGATGCCTACTTTAGATGGCAAAGGCTTTGTATTTCTTGATGTAGGTGCAAATGTTGATGCAAAAGCAAACCATTTACTTCAATATGCAATAATGGGATCTGTATATGCCGAAAAAGTTAGAGGTATACATAATCCGACTGTTGGATTACTAAATGTAGGCACGGAAGATAAAAAAGGTAATGAACTTGCTAAACAAACATTCCAATTACTAAAAGAAAGTAATTTGAATTTTATAGGAAATGTTGAAGCTAGAGACTTAATGAACTCAGTAGCAGATGTGGTAGTTACAGACGGGTATACTGGAAATGTAGCTTTAAAAGCGATTGAAGGTACTGCACTTGCAATGTTTTCATTAATTAAAGATGCGATGCTTACTAATTTCACATCAAAGCTTGCAGCAGCTGTATTAAAACCAAACTTAAAAGGTGTAAAAAAGAAAATGGATTACTCCGAGTATGGTGGAGCAGCGTTATTTGGCTTAAAATCACCTGTCATTAAGGCTCATGGAAGTTCTGATGCGATGGGGATTTTTAGTGCAATTAAGCAAACGCAAACGATGGTTGAACATAATGTTGTAAAACTAGTAAGTGATCACATGGAGAAAATCGAATCAAATGCATAAGGGGGTCACTCCAATGGGTAAAGTGGCGTTTATTTTTCCTGGACAAGGATCACAAAAAGTTGGAATGGGTAAAGATGTAGCTGAGAGCTATAATGAATGTGGATCTATTTTTGAAACTGCTAATGAACAAATTGGTTTTAGTCTTTCTGAGATTATTTTCAATGGAACAGATGAAGAGTTAACTGCTACATATCATGCACAGCCAGCAATCTTAACAACTTCAATTGCTATGCTTGAGAAGATTAAATCAGCTGGAATTAAACCAGACTTTGTCGCTGGTCATAGTTTAGGTGAGTTTACAGCACTTGTCGCAGCTGAAAGCATTTCATTTGAAGACGGTGTTAAATTAGTACATACACGTGGGAAATTAATGGAGCAAGCTGTACCAGTAGGACAAGGTGCTATGGCAGCTGTATTATTTTTAGCTCCAGAAAAAATTGAAGAAGTTATTTCTGAAGTGAATAAAAATGGACATTCTGTAGGTATTGCGAATTATAATTCTCCTACACAAGTAGTTATTACAGGAGATGCAGAAGGTGTACAAATTGCTTCTGGTTTACTAAAAGAAGCTGGAGCTAAACGTGTATTACCTTTAAAAGTAAGTGGTCCATTCCACTCATCTTTAATGAAACCTGCTAGTGAAGAATTCCAAAACGAGCTTGGTAAAATAAATGTAAATGATTGTGTAACGCCATTAATTTCAAATGTTACTGCTAAAGTTGTGACAGATGCAAATGAAATTAAAGAATTATTAGTTAATCAATTATATTCTCCGGTAAAATGGAATCAATCGATTCAAGAATTAGTTGATCTTGGTGTTGATACATTTGTTGAAATTGGTCCTGGAAAAGTTTTAACTGGATTAGTAAAAGCAATCTCTCCATCATCAAAATTAGTAAATGTTTATGATGTTGAAACATTAAACCAATTTTTAAATGAATGGGAGGAAATAAAATCATGCTAAATGGTAAAGTTGCATTAGTTACAGGTGGATCTCGCGGTATCGGACGAGCAATCGCCTTAACTTTAGCGAAAAATGGTGCAAATGTAGTTGTTAATTATTCAGGGAATGAAGCGGCTGCTCTTAAAGTTGTAGAAGAAATTACAGCTCTTGGAGTTAAAGCTATTGCATATAAAGCAAATGTATCAAATGGTGAAGAAGTTGCTGCATTAGTAAAAAATACTGTTGATGAATTTGGTAGTATTGATATACTAGTAAACAACGCAGGTATTACAAGAGATGGTCTTTTATTACGTATGAAAGATGCTGATTGGGATGATGTAATTGATACAAACTTAAAAGGCGTATTCAATTGTATCAAAGCAGCAGCGAAGTTTATGACTCGTCAACGTAATGGCCGCATCATTAATATTAGTTCAGTTGTTGGACAAATTGGTAATCCTGGACAAATGAACTATGTAGCTGCAAAAGCTGGCGTATTAGGTTTAACAAAAACAGCAGCAAAGGAATTAGCTTCTAGAAACATTACAGTTAATGCAATTGCACCTGGTTTTATTGAAACTGATATGACAAATGAATTAAATGAGCAAATTAGAACGCAAATGTTATCGAATATTCCATTGCAATCTTTTGGTCAACCAGAAGATATTGCAAATGCTGTAGTGTTCTTAGCAATGGATGCAAGTAGATACATTACTGGCCAAACAATCAATGTTGATGGTGGACTTGTAATGAATTAGTTTGGCGTTTGCCAAATTTTTATGTATAATGCATAAGTAGACAATCTTTGGGGGGAGGTGAATAATAATGCAAGATGTATTAGAGCGCGTATCAAAGATTATTGTTGACCGTTTAGGTGTAGAAGAATCTGAGATCCAAATTACAAGCCGTTTCAAAGAAGATTTAGATGCAGACTCATTAGACGTAGTTGAATTAGTAATGCAATTAGAAGATGAGTTTGAATTAGAAATTTCTGACGAAGATGCTGAAAAAATCGTCACAGTTGGTGATGTTGTGAACTACATAGAGAGCAACATGTAATGAGAAAAGTCCCGTATTTTATACGGGACTTCTCATCATTTTCTTGACTAGTAGGTTTAGCAGCATATCAAACTGCTTTTTAGTTGGAGGTAAATATGCCGCATTCAAGAAGAGTAAGAGAATATAAACTTTCTGATGTTGAAAAAGAGAATTTTGTAAAATTACAAAAACAAATAAATATTATGTTTAATAATGAGGGCTTGCTAATTCAAGCGTTTACACATTCATCCTATGTGAATGAGCATCGTAAAAAACCATATGAAGATAATGAGAGATTAGAATATTTAGGGGATGCTGTTTTAGAGCTTACCGTTTCACAATATTTATTTCAAAAATATATTACTATGAGTGAAGGCGAGTTAACAAAATTACGTGCCGCAATCGTTTGTGAACCATCACTTGTGAAATTTGCGAATGAATTAGATTTTGGTCGATATATATTACTTGGTCGCGGAGAAGAAATGACAGGTGGTCGAACACGTCCAGCATTACTTGCGGATGTTTTTGAAGCATTCATTGGATCATTATATTTGGACCAAGGATTACAAACAGTTATAAACTTCTTATCTCTTCATATATTCCCAAAAATAAACGATGGTGCTTTTTCGCATGTGATGGATTTTAAAAGTCAATTACAAGAGTTTGTACAAAGAGACTCCACAGGTTCAATTGAGTATAAAATACTTCAAGAAAAAGGACCAGCTCATAACCGTGAATTTGTTTCAAAAGTATTATTAAATGGCGAAACATTAGGAATCGGTAGTGGTAGATCTAAAAAAGAAGCAGAGCAACAAGCAGCTAAAGAAGCATTATTAAAATTAAAAGAGTCAAGTAAATAGATTAACTAAAAAATCTAGTAGAAACTTGTCAATTAAACAATCAAACTTGATTTTTAGACTGATTGCAAGCGCTTGACATTCGAGGGTTGAAGCCTGGTGAGGAGTTTAAGTTATCATAGACGATAAAGAGCACCGTTAGACAGGTGAAGCAACGAAGAAAGCGAGCGTTTGGCGGGCAGTCTGCTCCCCCTTTTATGGGGGAGTTTTTGTGTATATAATTAAATCAAAAAGGGGGAATTCAGTTGTTCCTCAAACGACTAGATATAATTGGATTTAAATCATTCGCTCAGCGAGTTACGATCGATTTTGTAAAAGGTGTTACAGCAGTTGTAGGCCCTAATGGAAGTGGTAAAAGTAATATTACAGATGCCATTAGATGGGTATTAGGCGAACAGTCAGTCAAATCATTACGAGGAGCGAAGATGGAGGATATCATTTTTGCTGGTAGTGATGGAAGAAAACCTTTAAATTATGCAGAAGTTACTTTGACTTTAGATAATGAAGATCAACAATTACCACTTGAGTATAGTGAAGTAAGTGTAACTAGACGTGTTTACCGTTCTGGAGATAGTGATTTTTATATTAATAAACAATCTTGTCGCTTAAAAGATATTGTTGATTTATTTATGGATTCTGGACTTGGAAGAGAGGCATTCTCTATTATTTCTCAAGGGAAGGTTGAAGAAATATTAAGCAGTAAGCCAGAAGAGCGAAGAGGAATTTTTGAAGAAGCAGCTGGAGTATTAAAATATAAAAACCGAAAGAAAAAGGCTGAAGCAAAATTATTCGAAACGCAAGAAAACTTAAATCGAGTTGATGATATTTTATTTGAATTAAGTTCTCAAATTGAACCATTAAGAATGCAAGCTTCAATTGCAAAGGAATACATAGAACATAGGGATGAGCTAGAACAGGTTGAGGCAGCTCTCTTAGTATACGAAATTGAATCGCTTCACCAGAAATGGGAAGAGCTTAAACGAGAAATTGCCCAAAATTCTGATTTAGAGATTGCGTTATCGACTGAGATTTCGACTGAAGAATCAAAACAACACGAATTACAAGAGAAGTTAAATGCATTAGATGAATCAATCGATCAATTGCAGCAAGTTTTATTAAGTGTAACGAAGAACTTGGAAAAATATGAAGGTCAGAAAGAGCTAATGAAGGAGCGAAAAAGAAATACTTCAACTCAATCTGAACAATTAAGAAAACAAATTGATGAAGTTACTGATCAAATAAACGAGACGACTAAATTAATCGAAGTAGAAAAAGAGCAAGAAAAACTTTCTCGTCAAAATGTAAACAAAACGAGAACAAATATTGTTGAGATCCAAAATGATATTACATCTTATGAGGGTGATATTGAAGAACAAATCGAATTAATAAAATCTGATTATATTGAGCTTTTAAATAATCAAGCATCGATAAAAAATGAAAAAACGATGCTTGAAAAACAAAGCCAGCAATATTCAGTAAAATCGAGTCGATTAGATATAGAAAATGAAAAATACATTCGTCAAAGAGAGCAATTACAGAATAGAAAAACAGAGTTGCTTAATGAAAAAGAACAATTTGATTTAACGTTTAAAGAGTTAAATGGAAAGTTTGAATCTCTGAATAAGCAGTACAATGAAACTTCAACAGTTTTAAAGGAAAAAGAAGAATTACTTAATAAAGCTTATCAGTTTATTCAACAAACAAAATCAAGAAAAGAAACACTTGAAGAACTTCAAGAAGATTTTGCTGGTTTTAATCAAGGTGTTAAAGAAATATTGAAAGCAAGAGGCACAAGACTAGAAGGTATTAAAGGTGCAATTGCTGAACTAATTACAACAAACAAACAATACGAAATTGCAATTGAAATTGCACTAGGTGCAGCTACACAACAAATTGTTGTTGAAAATGACGAGCATGCTAGAAGAGCAATTCAATTTTTAAAGCAACAACGATTAGGCCGAGCTACATTTTTACCAATGAATATTGTTAAAGCTCGTTTTGTACCAGCTAATGTAATTGAAGGATTAAAAAGAAATCCTTCCTTTATTGGGGTTGCATCATCACTTGTTAGTTATTCAAGCGAGTATGAGCAAGTGATTCAAAACTTACTTGGAACTGTTTTAATCGCACAAGATTTAAAAGGTGCTAATGAGTTGGCTAAACTCGTTGGGCATCGCTATCGCTTTGTCACGCTTGAAGGTGATGTAGTTAATCCTGGTGGAGCGATGACTGGTGGAGCCGTTCGAACAACGAATTCTTCACTTATAGGAAGACAGCGAGAATTAGAAGAAATCACTGTAAAGCTAAAGGATATGCAAGAAAAGACGAACTTGCTTGAAAATGAGGTTCAAACGCTTAAAACGACAAATCTAGAAAGTTCTTCTAAAGCTCAAACGTTAAATGATGAAATTCAAAATGTTAAGCAATTAATTGTTTCAATTATGGAGCAACTAAAAAGTATCGAATTTGAAGAAAAGAATATAAACGATGCTTTAGCAATCTATGATTTAGAAATGGGAAGTTCAGCAAGTGATTTATTAAAGGTTAAAGACCGTCTAGAGGAATTATCATCATTAGAAGCTAATGTAAAAAATGAGATTATTTCAAAAGAACAGAAAATCAATGAATTAACTGAACGGAAACTAAATCAAAAGGAAATTAAAGATGAATTACAATCGAAGTTAACTAGTCTGAAAATTTCTCTAGCACAAGAAGAGCAAAAGTTAAGTTATAGTAACGAAAGAATTCGCCAGTTTGAAGAAAATTCGATAAAACAAAAGCAAATTCTTGAAGAAACGAAGGAAAAAATAATCTTCTTATCAAGTGAACTTATGACGAATGAAAATGGTAAGGAAGAGCTCGAGAAAATCATTTCGGATACTCGAATTGAATTTTCAAAAACGACAGAAATTATTTCGAAACGTCGAGAGCAACGAATTGCTTACCAAACAGAACTAGAAGATTATGTTCAATCATTACGTGAAAAGCAACGTCAATATAAGTCACTTTCTGATTTACTAAAACAACAAGAAGTAAATAGTAATCGACTGGATGTAGAGCTTGAAAATCGTCTTGAACAACTAAATGTAAAGTATATGACTACTTACGAAGCGGCAAAAATGAAATATACACTTGAAATGACAGTTGATGATGCAAGGAAACGAGTTAAACTATTAAAGCGTTCAATTGAGGAATTAGGAACTGTTAATATTGGTGCAATTGATGAGTATGAACGTGTATCTGAACGTCATGATTTTCTTCAAGAACAAAGAACTGATTTAAATGAAGCAAAAATCACACTTTACAATGTAATTAGTGAGATGGATGAAGAAATGACAAAACGTTTTGAAACAAGTTTTAGTGCAATTCGTGAAAAGTTCCAAGTCGTCTTTACTCAGTTGTTTGGTGGCGGAAGAGCTGATTTAGTTCTAACGGATGCGGAAAATTTATTGTTAACAGGTGTTGAAATTGTTGCACAGCCTCCAGGTAAAAAACTTCAAAATTTAGGCCTATTATCAGGAGGCGAACGAGCGCTTACTGCAATTGCTCTACTTTTTGCTATTTTACAAGTACGTCCAGTACCTTTCTGTGTACTTGATGAGGTGGAAGCTGCACTAGATGAAGCCAATGTAGCTCGATTTGCAAAGTTCTTAAAATACTTTAGTGAACAAACTCAATTTATTGTTATTACACACCGTAAAGGTACGATGGAAGAATGTGATGTATTGTACGGTGTTACAATGCAAGAATATGGAGTTTCTACGCTAGTATCAGTTCGTTTAGATGAAGGTGAAGCATTATTATCGAATGGTAATTAGAAAGGATTGAAATTATGAGCTTTTTTAAGAAATTAAAAGAAACAATCTCGAAGCAAACGGAGTCAGTGACTCAAAAATTTAAATCTGGATTAGAGAAATCTAGAAATAACTTGACAGAAGGATTAAACGATTTATTTGCTAGATACCGTAAAGTAGATGAAGATTTTTTTGAAGAACTTGAAGAAATTCTAATTATGGCTGATGTTGGTGTAAACACAGTAATGGAATTAGTAGAGGACTTGAAATTTGAAGTTAAACGAAAAAATATTCAAGATCCAAAAGGTGTACAAGAGGTTATTTCTGAAAAATTAGTTGAATTGTATAAAGGTAATGATTTAACAGATGATTCATTTGAGTTAAATTTAAATCCTGATGGTTTAACAGTTGTTTTATTTGTTGGAGTTAACGGAGTAGGAAAAACGACTTCAATTGGTAAAATTGCTCATAAACTAAAAACTGAAGGCAAAAAAGTACTACTTGCTGCTGGAGACACATTTAGAGCCGGAGCGATTGAACAATTAGAAGTTTGGGGAGATCGTGTCGGTGTTGAAACAATTAAACAAGGTGAAGGATCAGACCCTGCTGCAGTAATGTATGATGCAGTTCAAGCTGCAAAAGCTCGTAAAGTCGATGTTTTACTTTGTGACACAGCAGGCCGTCTACAAAATAAAGTAAACTTAATGAAAGAACTTGAAAAAGTACGTAACGTCATTGCTAGAGAAGTACCTGGTGCACCACACGAAGTATTACTAGTAATTGATGCAACGACTGGCCAAAATGGTCTTGTTCAAGCGAAAACATTCTCCGAAGCTACAAATGTTTCTGGTATCGTCTTAACGAAACTAGATGGAACGGCTAAAGGTGGTATTGTTTTAGCAATCCGAAACGAACTAAAAGTACCCGTTAAATTCGTTGGCCTTGGCGAACAAATGGACGACCTACAACCATTCCAAGCAGAACAATTTGTATATGGCCTATTTGGAGATTTAATAAATAAAGAAGCATAAGTAATTAAGAATTGAAGTGGATCTGTTTAAATTAAAAAGACATATCCACTTTTTTTAAAATATGTTAATAACAAGATTGGTAAGATCATGTTCAAATGAATGCAAGATGGCCAACATAAAGCAAGCACTCCACAGTGGAAATTAACTAACAAATAACGTAAGTTTCAAATTTGCTAAAGTTAAGAAGACAATTAGGATAAAAGTTCAAATTAATTTCGTTGTTTTGATTTTCATTAATCGTCAAGTAAAAAACTTGACAGATATTTGTGTATTAGGTAAACTAGCATATGTAAAGGCAATTCACTTAACAAAGGAGTGATAGTTTTGGCAGATCATACAATGTTAGATAAGACGATGAGAATCAATTATCTATATGATTTTTATCATTCTCTTTTAACTCCTAAACAACAAAGCTATATGTCATTATATTATTTGGATGACTATTCTTTAGGTGAGATTGCGGAAGAGTTTAACATAAGTAGACAGGCGGTTTATGATAATATAAAACGTACTGAAGCTATGTTAGAAGAATATGAAGAGAAATTATTACTTCTAAAAAAATTTCAACAACGAAATGAACTTTTAAATCATTTGAAAACTTATGCTAAAAAAGGTAAAGTTGTAGATGACGAGTTTCTTCGAGTGATCGATGCGTTAGAGAAATTAGAATAATAAGGAGGACGGTTTTATGGCATTTGAAGGATTAGCCGACCGACTTCAAAAGACATTACAAAAGGTTCGAGGCAAAGGTAAAGTATCTGAATCTGATGTCAAGGAAATGATGAGAGAAGTTCGTCTTGCTTTACTAGAGGCGGATGTTAACTTTAAAGTTGTTAAAGATTTTGTGAAACGTGTTTCTGAACGAGCTGTAGGACAAGAAGTATTACAAAGCTTAACGCCTGGTCAACATGTTGTAAAGGTAGTTCAAGAAGAACTAACGGCATTAATGGGTGGAGAACAAAGCAAAATTGCTGTTTCAAATCGCCCGCCGACTGTTATTATGATGGTTGGTTTACAAGGTGCTGGTAAAACAACAACGACTGGTAAATTAGCGAATTTACTTCGAAAAAAGTACAATCGTAAGCCACTTTTAGTTGCAGCAGATATTTACCGTCCTGCCGCGATTAAACAGCTTCAAACATTAGGTAAACAACTAGATTTGCCTGTATTTACATTAGGAGATCAAGTAAGTCCGGTTGAAATTGCGAAACAAGCGATTCAACACGCTAAGGATGAACATCATGACTATGTCCTAATTGATACTGCAGGTCGTTTACATATTGACGAAGGTTTAATGGAAGAACTTGCACAAATTAAAGAACTTTCAAAACCTGAAGAAATCTTCCTAGTTGTTGATGCAATGACAGGACAAGATGCAGTCAATGTGGCACAAAGCTTTAATGATCAATTAGGTTTAACTGGAGTCGTTTTAACGAAGCTTGATGGCGATACTCGTGGTGGTGCCGCATTATCAATTCGTGCAGTTACAAATACTCCAATTAAATTTGTTGGACTTGGTGAAAAACTAGATGCAATTGAGCCGTTCCATCCAGAACGAATGGCATCACGTATTCTAGGAATGGGTGATGTGCTTACTTTAATTGAAAAGGCACAAGAAAACGTAGACCAAGAAAAAGCAAAAGAAATGGAACAAAAATTAAGAAATGCATCTTTTACTTTAGATGATTTCTTAGACCAACTTTCTCAAGTTAAAAAAATGGGACCACTTGGTGATATTTTAAAAATGATGCCAGGTGCAAACAAAATTAAAGGATTGAATGATCTGCAAATTGACGATAAACAAATCGCTCATGTAGAGGCAATTATTCAATCGATGACAAAGCAGGAAAAGCTTACACCAGATATTATTAACTCAAGTCGCAGAAAGCGAATAGCTAGAGGTTCTGGTCGCCCTGTACAAGAAATAAACCGTTTATTAAAACAGTTTGAAGAAATGAAAAAAATGATGAAAATGATGGGCGGTATGCAAAAAGGGAAGAAGAAAGGTTTTAAATTTCCGGGCTTATTCTAACCTATTTGTATAATTTTCCAGCATTTAAACATCATTTAATAAAAAATTATGCTGTTAAGAAATTTTACTTTACAAACAGTATTGGTTTTTGATAATATATAAATCGTTGTAAATATTTTCGGAGGTGCTTTAAAAATGGCAGTTAAAATTCGTTTAAAACGTATGGGAGCTAAAAAATCTCCTTTTTACCGTGTAGTAGTAGCAGACGCTCGTTCTCCTCGTGATGGACGTTTCATCGAGGAAATTGGAACTTACAATCCAGTTGCTCAACCAGCTGAAATCAAAATTAACGAAGAAGCAGCATTAAAATGGTTAGGAACAGGTGCTAAACCATCTGATACAGTTCGTAACTTATTCTCTAAAGCTGGTATCTTAGAGAAATTCCACAACGCTCGCAACGGCAAGTAATTATGGAAAAAAAGATGAATACACTCATCAATGCAATTGTTTCAAGTCTTGTAGATCATCCAGAGGATATTTCACTTCAAGTTAAAGAAGATGAGAACAATCTATTCTTTCATTTACAGGTAAACCCTGAAGATGCTGGTAGAGTGATTGGCAAACATGGTAAAATTGCTAAAGCGATTCGTACGGTTGTATATGCAGCAAGTAATGAACACGCAAAACGTATTCACTTAGATATTCAGTAAAGTAAAACGGTCCTTGGCTATAGCTAAGGGCCGTTTTCAACATTACAGAGTTTACGAGCACTAGCTCTCGAATAACATGTTGTCGTTTGAGCTTTGAGGTAGCTTTTAATGCTTTTATGACTTTTAGATATGCTATACTTGGCATTAGACATCTTGTATTAACCGTCTAAGGTCTCAGATAGACATATATACCATCTAAATGGTCAAACTAATCATAAACATAGAAATTTTAATATAGAGGTAAAAAAATGAAAAAATATTTAAATGTCGGAAAAATTGTAAATACACATGGAGTTCGAGGAGAGGTTCGTGTTATCTCAAGAACTGATTTTCCAGAAAAACGTTACGTAAAAGGTAATACACTATATTTCTTTAAGGAAAACGAATCGACACCAATTGAATTAGTCGTAACAAGTCACCGTGTACATAAAAATTTTGATTTACTTACATTTGAAGGGTATGAGTCTTTAAACTCTGTAGAACCACTTAAGAATGGGATTTTAAAGATTACTGAAGATCAATTACACGAGCTAGATAAAAATGAGTACTATTACCATGAAATTATTGGTTGTGCTGTTGAGACAATTGATGGAGAAGAAATCGGAAAAATAAAAGAAATATTATCTCCAGGCGCAAATGATGTATGGGTTATTCAAAGAAAAGGTCAAAAAGATGCTCTTATTCCTTATATCGAGCAAATTGTGAAAGAAATAGATGTAGCGAATAAAAAGGTTAAAATCGAATTAATGGAAGGTCTATTATGATGAAATTAGACTTTTTAACCCTTTTTCCAGAAATGTTTGAAGGAGTTTTAAATTCTTCTATTTTAAAAAAAGCACAAGAAAAAGAGGCGGTTAAATTTCGCTGTGTAAATTTTAGAGATTACTCTACGAATAAACATTCAAATGTTGATGATTATCCATATGGTGGCGGCGCTGGTATGGTACTAGCCCCACAGCCGATTTTTGATGCTGTTGATGAATTAGTATCAAAAAGTGAGAATAAGCCGAGAGTAGTCCTTCTATGCCCTCAAGGAGAGCGATTTAATCAACGTAAAGCTGAAGAGCTTGCAAAAGAAGAGCATTTAATTTTTATTTGTGGACATTATGAAGGCTATGATGAACGAATTCGTGAACATGTAGTGACGGATGAAATCTCAATTGGGGATTATGTATTAACAGGTGGAGAACTTGGTGCTATGGTTATTGCTGATAGCGTTGTTCGTTTATTACCTGGGGTACTTGGTAATACTACTTCAAAAATTGAAGATTCATTTAGTACAGGCTTATTAGAGCATCCTCATTACACGAGACCTGCAGAATTTAGAGGTCATAAAGTACCAGATGTTTTATTATCAGGAAATCATGCGAAAATCGAAGAATGGCGAACAAAGCAATCTTTTAAACGAACGATCACGCGACGTCCAGACTTACTCGAAAACTACTCTCTTTCTAAAATAGAGTCAAAATGGATGGAGCAAGTAAAAGAAGAATTAAACAAAGAAAACTAGTTGCGTGCACTAATAGAATATGTTAATATAACTTGTGGCTTGAGTAAATACTTAAGCCTTTATTCTCGGTGTTCCGCTGCGAGTCACTAAATCTTGTAAGAGCATCGGTTGGAAAAGGAGAGCATACATTATGCAAAATTTAATCAACGAAATTACAAAAGAACAACTAAGAACTGACTTACCAGCATTCCGTCCTGGTGATACTGTACGAGTTCACGTTAAAGTTGTTGAGGGTACTCGTGAGCGTATCCAATTATTCGAAGGTGTAGTTATTAAACGTCGTGGTGGCGGAATTAGCGAAACTTTCACAGTTCGTAAAATTTCTTACGGAGTTGGTGTTGAACGTACGTTCCCAATTCACACTCCAAAAATTGCTAAATTAGATGTTGTTCGTCGCGGTAAAGTACGTCGTGCTAAACTTTACTACCTACGTGCACTTACTGGTAAAAAAGCAAGAATTAAAGAACTTCGATAGTCTTTTGAAAGGAGCTTGTATTAAACAAGCTCCTTTTTTTCCAATATTTGTAGATTATGGATATAATAAAAAGTAAAATAGAATACATAAATTAAGTTATTAACTTAACTGGTTAAAACTGCAAAACGTATGGTTATAAAATGGAGGGATTAGGTTGAAAGAAAGCAATAGTGGTGGAATTTGGGAATTAGTTAAAACAATTTTTATTGCGCTTGTACTTGCACTTGGTATTCGAACATTCCTTTTTACACCGGTTTTAGTTGACGGTATCTCAATGATGCCAACACTACAGGATCAAAGTAGAATGATTGTAAATAAGATCGTATACAAACTACATGAACCTAGACGTTTTGATATTGTAGTCTTCCATGCTACAAAGGAAAAAGATTATATTAAACGAGTGATTGGCTTACCTGGTGACACAGTAGAATATAAAAATGATGTCCTATATGTTAACGGTAAACCGTATAAAGAACCATATTTGAACGAATATAAAAAAGAAACGACAGATGGTCCTCTAACTGAAGACTTTAAGTTAGAAGAGATTACTGGTAGAAAAACTGTACCTAAAGGACAAGTATTCGTTTTAGGGGATAATCGTCGATTAAGTAAAGATAGTCGTATTATCGGAACAGTTAGTCAAAAAGAAATTTTAGGCCGAGCAAGTTTTGTTTTTTGGCCGTTATCTGAGGTTGAAATGGCGAAATAAAAGCCAAATTAATCTTGATTATTCAATGTATAAGAAGGTGGCAACATGACGATTCAATGGTTTCCTGGCCATATGGCAAAAGCTAGAAGACAAGTTACAGAAAAACTTTCACTAATTGATGTAGTAATTGAATTAGCAGATGCAAGGGTACCTGCTGCTTCTAGAAATCCAATGATCGATGAAATAATTTCAAATAAACCGAGATTACTTTTATTAAATAAAGCAGATTTAGCAGATCCAAGAATTACTCAGCAATGGTTAGCACATTACGAAAAACAAGGCGTAATGGCAATTGCTATTGATGCAGCATCTGGACAAGGGTTAAAAGCGATTATTTCTTCCTGTGAAATACTTGTAAAAGAGAAATTTGATAAAATGAGATCAAAAGGGATTAAACCACGCGCAATTCGAGCATTAATAGTTGGGATCCCGAATGTAGGAAAATCGACTTTAATCAATAAGCTCGCACGAAAAAATATTGCTAAAACTGGTGACCGTCCAGGCGTAACGCAAGCACAGCAGTGGATAAAAGTAGGGAAAGAAATTGAACTGCTTGATACACCGGGTATATTGTGGCCTAAATTTGAAGATCAACTTGTAGGTCTTCGTTTAGCAACTACAGGGGCAATAAAAGATAGTATCATTAACCTACAAGAAGTAATGATTTATGCGATTAAATATTTAAGAGAGTTTTATCCAAATGTATTAAAAGATAGATATGACATGAATGAGGAAGTTTTATTTTCTGAAGAAGTCGTTGATATTTTTGATCATATTGGAAAGAAACGTGGATTACTTATGTCAGGCGGAATGATAGATTATGATAAAACATCTGATTTATTTTTACGTGAGCTAAGAGCAGGGAAATTAGGAAGATTAACTTTCGAAAATCCATCAATGCTTGAAGTAACTGATGAAATATTAGAAGAAAGTGCGCAAGAATAAGCGTACTTTCTTCTTTTTTAATGAAATTTTATGGTCCAAACAAAGATAAAAGGAGTTCTATATTATGTCTCTGAAAATAGATGAAATAAAAAATATACTAAGTGAAATAACTGACCCTACGAACGAACTCTTAAAAGAATTTGAAAGTGATCAAAGAATTGGTGTGCAAAAACTAGTTGCTAAATGGTATAGAGAACAAGAAAAAAGAGATTTAGCTAGGGAGAAATTCCTTAAAATGATGGAATATGAACAGAATCTTTATAGCCAAAATATAAAGTTAATTGCAGGAGTAGATGAAGTCGGTAGAGGTCCATTAGCTGGTCCTGTTGTAGCAGCGGCAGTAATTTTAGCGGAAAATACTGAGCTAATTGGGTTAGATGATTCCAAAAAATTATCTAAAGAAAAACGACAGTATTTCGTAAAGCGGATCAAGGAAGAAGCAATTTCTTATGGAGTTGGTATGGCAAGTTCAACAGAAATTGATGAAATCAATATTTATGAAGCGACTAAATTAGCGATGAGACGTGCGATCGAACAACTTACTCATTCGCCTGAACATTTATTAATTGATGCAATGAAACTACCACTGGATATTTCTCAAACATCAATCATTAAGGGCGATGCAACGAGCATTAGTATAGCAGCTGCCTCTGTACTCGCAAAAGAAACAAGAGATTCTTTAATGTGCGAACTTAGTGTAAAACACCCAAACTATGGATTTGAAAAGCATATGGGATATGGAACAAAGGAACATTTAAAAGCGATCGATGAGCATGGAATAATTAATGAACATAGAAGATCCTTTGCACCAATCAAAGAAAAAGTTTGATTGTAAAAATAATTGGAAGTTAGACTACATCAATTTACTGAAGTAGTCTAAAATAGATTAGATTAACGACATTTAATATTACATAACATTTTAATTTTGTACAAAGTAGATAAATAAATCGAAATGATAAAAACCTAAAATTAAAATGCTCCTAACTGTCGTTAATTTATTTTTTATTGGACAAGGATAAATTATTGGAAAAATAATATTGTAATATGATAAACTACATTGACTATTGTATCTGAAAGGGTTTTCTATATAAAAACATAGAATATTTAATTCTTTTCTACTAAAGTATTTACAGTATATTCTGTAAGAGATACAATAGGGATGTGTTTTAATTTGTCTTGTTCTAAAAGGGGAGGATGGATCATGAATATCCATGAGTATCAAGGGAAAGAAATCCTACGAGGCTATGGCGTAAAAGTACCAAATGGTAAAGTTGCTTTCACAGTTGAAGAAGCAGTAGAAGCAGCTAAAGAATTAGGTACAGCTGTATGCGTAGTAAAAGCTCAAATTCACGCTGGTGGCCGCGGTAAAGCGGGTGGCGTAAAAGTAGCGAAAAATTTAGATGAAGTAAATACATATGCTAGTGAAATTCTAGGTAAAGTATTAGTTACTCATCAAACTGGACCAGAAGGTAAGGAAGTTAAGCGCTTACTTATCGAAGAAGGCTGCGATATTAAAAAAGAGTATTATGTTGGTTTAGTTTTAGACCGCGCTACTTCACAAGTTGTATTAATGGCTTCTGAAGAAGGTGGAACTGAAATTGAAGAAGTAGCTGAAAAAACACCTGAAAAAATCTTTAAAGAGTATATTGATCCAGCAGTAGGTCTACAAGGCTTCCAAGCACGTCGTATTGCGTTCAATATCAACATTCCAAGCAACTTAGTAAACAAAGCTGTTAAGTTCATGATGGGCTTATATACTGCGTTTATCGAAAAAGATTGCTCAATCGCTGAAATTAATCCATTAGTAGTTACAGGTGATGGAGAAGTAATGGCATTAGATGCAAAGTTAAACTTTGACTCAAATGCTTTATATCGTCATGCAGACATTTTAGCTTACCGTGACTTAGAAGAAGAAGATCCAAAAGAAATCGAAGCTTCTAAGTATGACTTAAACTATATTTCTTTATACGGAAATATCGGATGTATGGTTAATGGTGCTGGTCTAGCAATGGCTACAATGGATATCATTAAACACTACGGTGGAGATCCGGCTAACTTCCTTGATGTGGGGGGCGGTGCTACAGCTGAGAAAGTTACTGAAGCGTTTAAAATCATCCTTTCTGACCAAAATGTTAAAGGTATTTTCGTTAATATCTTCGGCGGCATCATGAAGTGTGATGTTATTGCTGAAGGTGTAATCGAAGCAACTAAACAAGTTGGTTTACACTTACCATTAGTAGTTCGTTTAGAAGGAACGAATGTTGAATTAGGTAAGAAGATTCTTAATGAGTCTGGCTTAAACATTGTTGCAGCAGATTCAATGGCTGATGGCGCTGAAAAAATCGTTGCACTTGTAGGCTAAGAGAGGGAGGATAAAAATGAGCGTATTCATTAATAAAGATACTAAAGTCATTGTACAAGGTATTACTGGTTCACAAGGCTTATTCCATACAACTCAAATGTTAGAGTATGGTACTAAAATCGTTGGTGGTGTAACTCCTGGTAAAGGTGGAACTGACATTGCTGGCGTACCTGTATTCAATACAGTTAAAGATGCAGTTGAAGTTACTGGTGCTAATGCATCTGTAATCTACGTGCCACCAGCATTTGCTGCTGATGCAATCATGGAAGCAGTTGATGCAGAATTAGATATCGCGATTTGTATTACAGAAGGTATTCCAGTACTTGATATGGTAAAAGTTAAAAAGTACATGGAAGGCAAAAAGACTAGATTAGTTGGTCCTAACTGTCCTGGTGTTATCACTCCAGATGAGTGTAAAATTGGTATCATGCCTGGTTACATTCACAAAAAAGGTCATGTAGGAATCGTATCACGTTCTGGTACATTAACTTATGAGGCTGTACATCAATTAACTCAAGCTGGTATTGGTCAATCTACAGCTGTAGGTATTGGTGGAGACCCTGTAAATGGAACAAACTTCATCGATGTATTAAAAGCATTCAATGAAGATCCAGAAACTTATGCAGTTATTATGATTGGTGAAATCGGTGGAACTGCAGAAGAAGAAGCTGCTGAGTGGGTACAAGCTAATATGGCGAAACCAGTAGTAGGATTCATTGGCGGTCAAACAGCTCCAGAAGGTAAACGTATGGGACATGCTGGTGCAATCATCGCAGGCGGTAAAGGTACTGCTAAAGAGAAAATGGCTACAATGGAAAGCTGTGGCATTAAAGTTGCACTTACTCCTGCAGTAATGGGCGAAACTTTAATTGGTGCATTAAAAGAGCGTGGCTTATATGAACAATGTAAGACACATGAAGCTTTAGTATAAGAATAATTATAAGTAGCCTCCGATAGGAGGCTACTTTCTTATAAGAAAGGAGAATACATGGAAAAGAAAATTCGACTTATTCATTTGCATCATTTTTTATTTGAAAACTATCAAGCAATCAAGAAGATTCTTCTCTATGATCATCATTTAGAAAACCTCTATCAATATTCACCTTCCATATTTAAAACTACATTTCAAATGACTTCTAAGGCCGCTGATAAATTATATAATCAACTTCATTCAACTTCCATTTTTGATATTTTAAAAGAAAGCTATAAAAAAAATATTAAAATTATTACAATTTATGATGATTTATATCCGGATTTGTTAAGAGAAATATGTGACCCTCCGTTTGTTTTATATTTAAAAGGTAATGAAAATATCCTAAATAAACAATTTATGTTGAGTATAATTGGGGCAAGAAAACCAACCTCATTTGCGAAAATTATTTGTGATTCATTAATAATAGGTCTGATAAGAGAAAATTGTGTTATTGTTAGTGGAATGGCATCTGGATGTGATTCAATTGCACATAATTCAGCTATTTTCCACAACGGAACAACGATTGCAGTTGTTGGATGTGGGTTAGACTATATATATCCGAAGGAAAACTGTAACTTATTTAATGAGCTATCTATAAATCATTTAGTTATTAGCGAATATCCATATTATATTAGACCAGAAAAAAGATATTTTCCTAGAAGAAATAGAATTATTGCTGGTTTATCAAAAGGTTTAATCGTTTTAGAGGCTAAGGAGAAGAGCGGGACAATGATTACTGCAAATTTTGCAATTCAATATAATAGAGAGGTATTTGCAGTGCCAGGTCCGATTATAATGGAAGAATATAAAGGGAATCATCGATTAATTCAGGATGGAGCGAAATTAATTACATGTACAAATGATATTTTAGAGGAATTTTAGGAATATACTAAAAAATAAAAAAATATGTTTATATTACAAAATATTGACAATACTAATGCGACTTGTGTTATTTTATATCTAAATAAAATTTGACTAATGTATAGAATAAACTATACAATTTGAAATTGTATGAAGGAAAATCAAAAATATAAATTGAACTCTTCTTATTATGAATCTATTTGAGAATACATAAGAATAAAAGAAAGAAATAAGGAATACAGAGAGTAAAGAATAGGAAACTCTCGGGAGGCTTAAAAGATGGCAGAAAATTTAGTTATAGTGGAGTCCCCTTCAAAGGCTAAAACAATAGAAAAGTACTTAGGTAAAAAATTCAAAGTAATCGCATCAATGGGACATGTTCGAGATCTACCTAAAAGCCAGATGGGGATTGAAATAGAAAACGATTACAACCCAAAATACATAACAATCCGTGGAAAAGGTCCAGTTTTAAAGGATTTAAGATCTGCTGCGAAAAAAGCAAAAAAAATCTATCTAGCAGCCGATCCAGATCGTGAAGGTGAAGCAATAGCGTGGCATATTGCGAATACACTCAATATCGATACATCATCGGATTGCCGTGTAGTGTTTAATGAAATTACAAAAGACGCTATTAAAGAGTCATTTAAAAAGCCTAGACCAATTAATATGAATTTAGTAGACGCCCAGCAAGCAAGACGTGTACTAGATCGTTTAGTAGGGTATAACATTAGCCCATTATTATGGAAGAAAGTGAAAAAGGGCTTAAGTGCTGGTCGAGTTCAATCTGTCGCTCTTAGACTAATTATCGAACGAGAAAAAGAGATTCAAATCTTCCAACCTGAAGAATATTGGACAATTAAAAGTAAAGCTTTAACAAAGAAAGAAACATTTGATACTTCTTTTTACGGAGTTAATGGTAAAAAGTTGGAATTAAATTCTGAGACTGACGTGAAAAATATTTTATCACAAATCAAAGGTGAACACTTTGAAGTTCAAAGTGTTACTAGAAAAGAACGTAAACGTAATCCAGCAACTGCTTTTACTACATCCTTACTACAGCAGGAAGCAGCTAGAAAATTAAATATGCGTGCAAAGAAAACGATGATGATTGCACAGCAATTATATGAAGGAATTTCGCTTGGTAGTGGAGGACAGGTTGGATTAATCACATATATGAGAACTGATTCAACTAGAATATCCGATGTTGCGGCTGAGGAAGCAAAATCTTATATAATTGACACTTATGGTGCAGATTTTGTTGCTACAAATAAAAAAAGTGAAAAAAAATCAGATAAAGTACAAGATGCACACGAAGCAATTAGACCAACGTCTACATTACGTTCGCCTGATACAATCAAAGCACATGTTAGCCGTGATCAATATCGACTTTATAAATTAATATGGGAACGATTTGTTGCTAGTCAGATGGCATCTGCAGTACTAGATACGGTTAAAGTTGACTTAATTAATAATGATGTAATATTTAGAGCAAATGGGTCAGTCGTTAAATTCCCTGGTTTTATGAAGGTGTATATAGAAAGTAATGATGATGGCACAGAAGAGAAAGATCGTATCCTTCCACCATTAGCTGAAGGTGAAAAAGTTAAATTAGAAGATATATTACCTGAACAACATTTTACTCAACCACCTCCGCGATACACGGAAGCTAGATTAGTAAAAACGCTTGAAGAGTTAGGAATAGGTCGACCATCAACATATGTACCAACTTTAGAAACGATTCAAAAACGTGGATATGTTTCATTAGATAATAAACGTTTTGTACCTACTGAACTAGGTCACATAGTATTTGATTTAGTCGTTGAGTTTTTCCCAGAAGTAATTAATATTGAGTTTACGGTTCAAATGGAAGGTGACCTTGATAAAATTGAAGACGGCAATGTGAATTGGATTCAAATCATCGATCAATTTTATAGAGGTTTTGAGAAACACTTAGAAATAGCTGAGAAAGAAATGCAAAAAGTTGAAATTAGAGATGAACCTGCTGGTGAAGACTGTGAAGTATGTGGAAGCCCGATGGTATTTAAAATGGGCAGATACGGTAAGTTCATGGCGTGCTCAAACTTTCCAGATTGTAGAAATACAAAAGCAATTGTAAAAGATATTGGTGTCAAATGTCCTACATGTAAAGATGGGAATATAATTGAGCGTAAATCGAAAAAGAATCGAATATTCTATGGATGTACGAATTATCCAGAATGTGAATTCTTATCATGGGATAAGCCAATTGCAAGACCATGTCCGAAATGTGAAAACTTATTAGTTGAAAAGAAAATGAAAAAAGGTATTCAAGTTCAATGTGTATCATGTGACTACAAAGAGGACCAACAAGTGTGAGTAATTAATTTACTTACTTACCTTAAGACTTTTTAGCAAATCAGTCTGAAATTCATATTTCCTAAAGAATTTGTCTAAATAAAAGTGTGAGCAATTTATTTGCTCACTTTTACTTTTCATATCAACTTTTAATTAAGAAATCATTAAGTAAAAAATTATAAAATATGATTACGTAATTTTGATTGAATCAGCGTAGAAGGAGTTAACAATGAAAGAACAATTTATTAATGTAATTGGAGCAGGATTAGCAGGAAGCGAGGCTGCTTATCAAATCGCAAAAAGAGGAATTAAAGTACATTTATACGAGATGAGACCTGTTAAACAAACTCCTGCTCATCATACTGATAAGTTTGCTGAGTTAGTTTGTAGTAATTCACTAAGAGCGAATACACTAACGAACGCTGTAGGGGTATTAAAAGAGGAAATGAGACGATTAGATTCAGTTATTATTCGATCTGCTGATGAGTGTGCTGTACCAGCAGGTGGTGCGTTAGCTGTAGACCGACATGAGTTTGCTAGCCGTGTAACTGAATATGTAAAAAATCATCCAAATGTAACTGTGCATAACGAAGAAATGACTAAAATTCCTGAAGGACCAACAGTTATCGCAACAGGACCTTTAACATCACCTGAATTATCACAGCAATTAAAAGAATTAACGGGTGAAGATTATTTCTATTTTTATGATGCAGCGGCTCCAATAGTTGAAAAAGAAAGTATTGATTTAAATAAAGTATATTTAAAATCAAGATATGATAAAGGTGAAGCAGCTTACTTAAATTGCCCAATGACAGAAGAGGAATTTGATCGTTTTTATGAAGCATTAACTACTGCAGAAACAGTTCCTTTAAAAGAATTTGAAAAAGAGATTTTCTTTGAAGGTTGTATGCCAGTTGAAGTAATGGCTAAACGTGGAAAGCAAACATTATTATTTGGACCAATGAAACCAGTAGGCTTAGAGGATCCAAAGACTGGTAAAACGCCGTATGCAGTTGTTCAACTACGCCAGGATGACAGTGCTGGAACTTTATATAATATAGTAGGATTCCAAACGCATTTAAAATGGGGGCCTCAAAAAGAAGTTTTACAATTAATACCTGGCCTTGAGAATGCTGAGATCGTACGATATGGTGTAATGCATCGAAATACGTTTATAAATTCACCGAATCTATTAGAAGCAACATATCGTTTTAAAGGACGTGAAGATTTATTCTTTGCAGGTCAAATGACTGGAGTGGAAGGTTATGTAGAATCTGCAGCATCTGGTTTAGTAGCGGGAATAAATGCAGCTAGATACGTAATGGAAAAAGAGTTAGTCGTATTCCCAGCAGAAACTGCAATTGGAAGTATGGCTAATTATATAACGACAACAAGTGCAAAACACTTCCAACCAATGAATGCTAATTTCGGTCTATTCCCTAGGCTTGATGTCAAAATTAAAAGAAAACAAGAACGATATGAAGCTTATGCAAACCGTGCATTAGAATCAATTATGAATTTTGTAGAATGTTAAGAAAATAAATTGCAAATAGCTACTTAATATGTTAGTATGTAGTGGCTTGTGAGGAGAAATTACCTTGAATATTAAAATATTGTGTCAATTATTCATTCAGTATTTACAATTAGAGAAAAACTCTTCACAATACACATTAAATAGTTATAAAAAAATTGTTGAACAATTTCTAGTTTTTATGGAGCAACAATCCATTATTTCATTTTCTTCAGTTACTTATTCTGATGTTCGTCTCTATTTAACAACTTTGCATGACAAACAGCTATCAAGACGTACAGTCTCAAAGCATATTTCTTGTTTAAGAAGTTTCTATCGTTTTCTTATGAGAGAAAATGAAGCAAAAGAGAATCCTTTTGTATTAGCGTCACTTCCTAAAAAAGAAACTATGATACCAAGATTTTTGTACAAGGAAGAACTTGAAAAACTATTTAAGATTAGCGATCTAGATACGGAACTTGGACAAAGAAATCAAGCTCTTTTAGAATTGCTATATGCTACCGGAATCCGAGTAAGCGAATGCTGTAATTTGAAATTAAAAGACATAGATTTTCAAATTGGGACTATTTTAGTAACGGGCAAAGGGAATAAACAGCGGTATATTCCCTTTGGCAGTTATGCAGAAAAAGCTCTTCATACATATATAGAAGATGGCCGAAATAGACTGATAGTAGCTAACAAGCAAATGAATGACGATCTTTTTTTGAATCACCGTGGTACAAAACTAACGGCAAGAGGTGTCCGTGGTATATTAGAAAAAATGATCAAAGATACTTCGTTGACTAATAAAATCTATCCACATATGTTAAGGCATACCTTTGCTACGCATATGCTTGATAACGGTGCTGACATTCGTAGTGTTCAAGAATTACTTGGGCATGAGAATTTATCATCTACTCAAATCTATACACATGTAACGAAGGAAAGATTACAAAAGGTATACAATTTACATCATCCTAGAGCATAAATTCGCTCAATTTTAGAAATTAATCGACATTTCTAAGGAGGATTCACATGTCCAATTTTCATGCTACAACGATTTTCGCAATCAGACACGATGGTAAAAGTGCCATGGCTGGTGATGGCCAAGTAACTTTTGGAAATGCAGTAGTAATGAAGCATACTGCAAGAAAAGTTAGAAAGCTTTTTAATGGAAAAGTTTTAGCTGGTTTTGCAGGATCTGTTGCAGATGCATTTACTTTATTCGAACTTTTTGAGGGCAAGTTAGTTGAATATAATGGTAATATTCAACGAGCTGCTGTTGAATTAGCAAAAAAATGGAGAACAGATCGAGTATTACATAAACTTGAAGCATTGCTAATCGTAATGGATCATAATTCATTATTATTAATTTCTGGTACTGGTGAAGTAATTGAGCCTGACGATGGAATTCTTGCAATCGGTTCTGGAGGGAATTACGCCCTTGCAGCAGGCCGTGCGCTAAAGGAAAACGCAGGGGAAAATCTCTCAGCAAAACAAATTGCCTATGCTAGTTTAAAAACTGCAAGTGATATTTGTGTGTATACGAACGGAAATATAATTTTAGAAGAATTAGAATAGGAGAGTGTATTATGAGTACTTCTTTCACGCCTCGTCAAATTGTTGAAAAACTTGATCAATATATTGTTGGACAGCAACAAGCGAAAAAAGCAGTAGCAATTGCACTCAGAAATCGATATCGTAGAAGTTTACTTGAAGAGTCATTCCGTGATGAAATTTCACCAAAAAATATTTTAATGATTGGTCCAACAGGTGTTGGTAAAACTGAAATTGCTAGAAGGATGGCAAAACTAGTTGGTGCACCATTCATTAAAGTTGAAGCTACTAAATTTACAGAAGTTGGTTACGTTGGTAGAGATGTAGAATCAATGGTTCGTGATCTAGTCCAAACTTCTATTCGAATTGTAAAAGAAGAGCGTATGAATAAGGTGAAAGATCAAGCTGAAAAAAATGCGAATCAAAGATTAGTTAAACTTTTAGCACCAAGTATGAAAAAACAAGCTTCATTCAAAAACCCACTTGAGATGCTTTTTAATCAAGATTCACAAAACTCGAATGCTGAGCAAGAAGAGAATGATACAGAATTAACATCTAAAAGAAGAAATATAGAATTTCAACTATTATCTGGAAAACTAGAAGATGAACTTGTATCTATTGAAGTAGAGCAACAACAAGCTCCGATGCTAGATTTTATGCAAGGAACTGGAATGGAACAAATGGGAATGAACTTCCAAGAGTCATTAGGTAGTCTATTTCCAAAGAAAACTAAAAAAAGAAAGCTTCCTGTTAAAGAAGCTCGTAAGATTTTAACGAATGAAGAAGCTCAGAAATTAATCGATATGGATGAAGTAACACAAGAAGCAGTTTATAGAGCTGAACAACTAGGGATTATTTTCATTGATGAAATTGATAAGATTGCAAGTAAGCAAAACTCTACTCAAGATGTTTCGAGAGAGGGCGTACAAAGAGATATCTTACCAATCGTTGAAGGAAGTACGGTTGTGACAAAATATGGACCGGTTAAAACGGATCATGTTCTATTTATTGCAGCAGGTGCATTCCATATTTCCAAACCATCAGATTTAATACCTGAATTACAAGGTCGCTTCCCAATTCGTGTAGAATTAGGGAAATTATCTGTTGAAGATTTTGTTGGTATTTTAGTTGAGCCTGATTTTTCAATTATTAAACAATATAAAGCTTTATTGTCTACAGAAGGTATACAAATCGAATTTTCTGACGATGCTATACGTAGAATAGCAGAAATAGCATTTGAAGTTAATCAGACAACAGACAATATAGGCGCAAGAAGATTGCATACTATTATGGAAAAGCTTCTTGAAGACCTATCGTTTGAAGCTTCTGAAATTCAAATGGGAACAATTATGATTACACCTCAATATGTAAATGAAAAGCTCGCAAATATTGCAAAAGATAAAGATATCAGTCAATTCATTTTATAATTTAGTTAAAGAACATGTTGAATTCAGCCATGAGTTTGCTAAGAAGTTCAAAGGAAACGTACAATTAAATAGGAGGCATTTAGAAAGATGCAATTATTAGAAAAAACAAGAAAGATTAATAAGTTATTACAACAATCTGCAGGTAAGCCAGTAAACTTTAAAGAAATGGCAGATACATTAGAAGAGGTTATTGAATCAAATGTATTTATTTTAAGTCGTAAAGGGAAATTATTAGGTTACGGTCTTCACCAAAAAATCGAAAATGAGCGTATGCAAAAAATGTTCAGCGATCGCCAATTCCCTGAAGAATATACACAAAACCTATTTAATATTAATGAAACATCATCAAATATCGATATCAACAGTGAGCACACTGCATTCCCAGTTGAAAATAAAGATTTATTTTCTGGCGGTTTAACTACTATTGTACCAATTATCGGTGGTGGTGAGCGTTTAGGTACTCTTGTTCTTGCTCGAATTAATCATGATTTTGAAAATGATGATTTAATCTTAGCAGAATATGGCGCTACAGTAGTAGGTATGGAAATTCTACGTGAAAAAGCAGAAGAAATTGAAGAAGAAGCTAGAAGTAAAGCAGTTGTACAAATGGCTATTTCATCTCTTTCTTATAGCGAATTAGAAGCAATCGAACATATTTTTGAAGAATTAAATGGCTACGAAGGTTTATTAGTAGCAAGTAAAATTGCTGACCGAGTAGGTATTACAAGATCTGTAATCGTAAATGCACTACGTAAATTAGAAAGTGCTGGTGTTATCGAGTCAAGATCACTAGGAATGAAAGGTACTTATATTAAAGTACTAAATGACAAATTCTTATTAGAGTTAGAGAAATTAAAATCTAACTAATTAATAATGTCACTTCTTAAAAGATAATATTAAGTTTAAACCTTTTCTCAATTAATAATTGGGAAAAGGTTTTTTTGCTTTATTATTGTTAGAATATTGCATATTTTATATTGGAATAAAAAGATTAAATAAATAGAGACTATTTCCTTTTTTGTATAAATGAACTATGTAGACGAATTGGAAATTATGGTATGATTAAAAAATATTTACTTGATTATAGTGATAAAATATAAAAAGTATTTTTGAGAGGGAATTAGATAATAAAATTGTAAGGGGATTTTTTCCTTTTATACTGTTGGCTGCTTTCAAATATATTGTTGTTTTTTAGTAGATGTCAGTTATTTCCACTTCAGATACATACTCTCCTTAATACGAAGATAAAGAAGTACAATATCAAACAAGTATGAAAAGTTTCTAGAACTAGCCTACTTTCATTAGTATTAACCCTATTTTAAACTACCTCGTTAGCTTTAATAATTTTTGGTTATAAACAGTTAATTACTAAACAACAATTATTACAAAAGAGGCTTCCTTTTTAATAGTATAAAATAAAAAAATTGTACTCTTTAATTTGTTCTTTATTAAGTATAACTAAAATTAGGTCATCCTAAAGTTTAATCTATTATATTAAAAATAAAATTTTGGAATATAAGTACAATTATTTTAAAAAAATGAAAAAATAATATTTTTTATTGTACTAGATAAAATTTCACATTATTTTAAAGAATAAGTGGATACATTATAGAATTTTAATAATATAATTTTTAAAAGGATCAAAAAGTGAACAACTGAGTTTTTATCGAAACTTACATTGAAAAAGCATGTATGCGAAATGATTGATTCGTACCGAATATTGAATAAAATTAATAGATTCATATTTATTACTATTTAGCCGTTTAATAATAGGCAAATTGAAAGGCTAAATAGTAATAAAAGAAGAATTTGATGAATTAAATCTAGATTTTTTTTAATCTCCTTTTGATGCATTCACTAGACTCCTTGGGAAATGGACATAGTACATATTTAATCGGAAACTGCATATTCAATAGTACGAATAAAACTTGAGTAAAGCTTTAATTCCCTTTATTTAAATGTTGCCTAAAAATTTAATTTCGCCAAAAATCACTAATTTAAGAACAAATTGTCAATCAAGTATTAAACATAATATGGTAATTCGCTGAGGTGAAAAACGTGTTGCAAGTTCAAAAAAATGTTTCACAAAGTTATTGGAAAAAGTGGATTGAAGATCGTGATTTAGATGCCGGAGATACGTTAATGCAGATATATATGCCACTAGTTCACTTTCAAGTAAATCGTATAGCTCATAGATTACCTTCAAGTGTCAGCATCAGCAGGGATGATTTACACAGTTTAGCGTTAATGGGTTTATATGACGCACTAGAGAAATTTGACCCGAAAAGAGATTTGAAATTTGAAACATATGCTTCAATAAGAATAAGTGGTAATATACTGGATGGTCTTCGTAAAGAAGACTGGTTACCTAGAACAATTAGAGATAAAGCAAAAAAAATTGAAAATGCAATTGAAAAGTTAGAACCGACTCTTGAACGAAAAGCTACACCTGAAGAAATAGCGCTGTACACTGGTTATTCTTCGATGGAAGTTATTAATGTCATGAATGATGTGTTTTTCTCTAATATGTTGTCTGTAGATGAACAAATCAAAGATGCTGGAGATGGACAAGTTAATTTTATTGAAACAATAAAGGATCATGAAACATTAACACCAGAAGAAATGCTACTGAAAGATGAACAAAATAAGCTACTTGCTAAGAGGATTGAAACTGAATTAAATGAGAAAGAACAGCTAGTAATAAGTTTGTATTATTATGAAGAATTAACATTTACTGAAATTGGAACAATTATTAATTTATCGACTTCTAGGGTGTCTCAGATCCATGCTAAATCTATTTTTAAATTAAGAGATCTTTTAAGTAAAAAAAATATATAGGAGCTTTGTAAACTCCACAATGAATTCATTTAGAATTTTAAATGGCACTATAATGATTTTTAAGATTATTTATATTTGAGTAATGCAAATCAGCCTCATATTATTTACTTTATTGACAATTCTATTTTAACGATTTAATAAAATATGAAGAAGAATACGATTAAGTTGAATAAATTAACAAAAATTCCCAATACTGATAAAGATTCTGTTGTTGGGACAGGTGAATTCTCATTTCTAAATCACTTGATTTATTCCATTCATGTGTTAATCAAAAGTATGGAAAAATAGCCCAAATTTAAATAATAGCAGTTCGATGATTTAAAAAAGACTTTCTATGGATGAAAATGCAAGAAGGATTTAGATAGAGAAAAGAAAAAGCAAACATTGTTGAAACTTCGACAATAATTTCTCGTTTTCTCTTGATAATTAATAATGTATATGCTATAGTAGTCCATGGTGTTAATACACACGCTTGCCGATTTTCTTATTGGTGCTACCCAGTTTGGGAGTGATAGGAGAAGAAGACGTGAGCGGAGGAAAAAGAACCATTAGGAGGAAATAAAATGTCAGTAATTTCTATGAAACAATTATTAGAAGCTGGTGTTCACTTCGGTCACCAAACACGCCGTTGGAACCCAAAAATGAAACGTTACATCTTCACTGAGCGTAACGGTATCTACATCATCGACCTACAAAAAACAGTTAAAAAGGTTGAAGAGTGTTACAACGTAATGAAAGGTATCGCTGCTGAAGGTGGAAACATCCTTTTCGTTGGTACTAAAAAACAAGCTCAAGAAGCTATTAAAGATGAAGCAATCCGTTCTGGTATGTACTTCATTAACCAACGTTGGTTAGGTGGAACGTTAACAAACTTCCAAACAATCCAAAAACGTGTTAAACGTTTAAAAGATATCGAAAGAATGCAAGAAGATGGCACTTTTGAAGTGTTACCTAAGAAAGAAGTTATTCAACTTAAAAAAGAATTAGAACGTCTTGAAAAATTCTTAGGCGGAATCAAAGACATGAAGCAACTTCCTGATGCATTATTCGTAGTTGATCCTCGTAAAGAGCGTATCGCTGTTGCTGAAGCACGTAAGTTAAACATTCCTATCATCGGTATTGTTGACACTAACTGTGATCCAGATGAAATCGATCACGTTATCCCAGCAAACGACGATGCTATTAGAGCTGTAAAACTTCTTACATCAAAAATGGCAGATGCGATTCTTGAAGCGAAACAAGGCGAAGAAACAACTGCTTAATGAGAAATTGAAAGGTGATAAGAGGTTTTAGCCTTTTATCACCTTTTTTTAAGGTTAAAATAATCAGAAATTGTTTACCTTATAAAACGATTGAATAAAATAAGCTTACATATAGGAGATGAAATATTATGGCAATTACTGCACAAATGGTAAAAGAATTACGTGAAAAAACTGGCGCTGGTATGATGGATTGCAAAAAAGCATTAACTGAAACTGAAGGTAACATGGACAAAGCAATCGACTACCTTCGTGAAAAAGGGATCGCAAAAGCTGCTAAAAAAGGTGACCGTATCGCTGCTGAAGGTTTAACTTTCGTTGAAGTTTCTGGAAACGATGCAGTATTAATCGAAGTAAACTCTGAAACTGATTTCGTTGCGAAAAACGAAGGTTTCAAAGAATTAGGTTCTGTTCTTGCTAAACATATCGTTGCTAACAAACCTGCAACTGTTGAAGAAGCTTTAGCACAAACAATGGCAACTGGTGAAACTGTTGAAACATACATCAACCATGCTATTGCTAAAATCGGAGAAAAAATCTCTTTACGTCGTTTTGAATTAGTTTCTAAAACTGATGCTGATGCATTTGGTGCTTACTTACACAGTGGCGGTCGTATCGGTGTTCTTTCAGTAGTAGAAGGAACAACTAAAGAAGATGTTGCTAAAGACGTATCTATGCACATCGCTGCAATCAACCCTAAATATATCTCTCGTGATGCTGTTTCTCAAGAAGAAGTTGAGCATGAGCGTGGAATTTTAACTCAACAAGCATTAAACGAAGGTAAACCTGAAAACATCGTTGCGAAAATGGTAGAAGGACGTATTGGTAAATACTTCGAAGAAATCTGCTTATTAGATCAATCTTTCGTTAAAAACCCAGACGTTAAAGTAGGTCAATTCGTTAAAGCTGCTAACGGAACTGTTAAATCTTTCGTTCGTTATGAAGTTGGAGAAGGCTTAGAAAAACGTGAAGATAACTTTGCTGAAGAAGTAATGAATCAAGTAAAAGGTAACTAATTTAGTTACTTTGAATGAAAATAGGGGACACTATGTGTTCCCTATTTTTTAAAGAAACGTAAATACATAGATGTACGTAAATGGAGGGTATTATGAGTAAAGCAAAGTATAATCGCGTAGTATTAAAACTTAGTGGTGAGGCACTAGCTGGCGGGCAAGGATTTGGAATTAATCCATCTGTTATTAAATCAATTGCTGAACAAGTTAAAGAAATTGCAGAACTAGATGTTGAAGTTGCAGTAGTAGTAGGTGCTGGTAACATTTGGCGTGGTAAAACAGGTAGCGAAATGGGTATGGACCGAGCTACAGCTGACTACATGGGCATGTTAGGTACTGTAATGAACTCTTTAGCACTTCAAGATAGTCTTGAAACACTTGGTGTACAATCTCGTGTACAATCATCAATTGAAATGCGTCAAGTTGCAGAACCATATATCCGTCGTAAAGCAATTCGTCATTTAGAGAAAAAACGTGTTGTAATTTTTGCTGCTGGTACAGGAAATCCTTATTTCTCAACTGATACTACTGCTGCATTACGTGCTGCTGAAATTGAAGCAGATGTTATTTTAATGGCAAAAAATAATGTAGACGGAGTATATTCAGCTGACCCATCAATCGATAAAACTGCTGTAAAATACGAAACTCTTACATATCTAGACGTATTAAAAGAAGGTTTAGGTGTAATGGATTCAACTGCATCTTCTTTATGTATGGACAATGATATTCCATTAATTGTATTCTCAATTATGGAAGAAGGTAATATTAAACGTGCCGTACTTGGCGAAAATATTGGAACAATAGTAAAGGGGAAATAAAGATGTCTAATCAAATCATTTCTTTAGCAAAAGAAAAAATGACAAAAGCTGTTTCTGCTTTCTCTAGAGAATTAGCAACAGTACGTGCTGGTCGTGCAAACCCAGCTATTTTAGATAAAGTTTTAGTTGAATATTATGGTGCTCCAACACCACTCAACCAAATGGCAAATATTTCAGTACCAGAAGCAAGATTATTATTAATTACTCCTTACGATAAAACAGTCATTAATGATATGGATAAAGCGATTCAAAAAGCTGACTTAGGATTAAACCCTTCAAATGATGGAACTGTAATCAGAATTAGTTTCCCACCATTAACAGAAGAGCGTCGTCGCGATTTAGTAAAAGTAGTTAAAAAATCTGCTGAAGATGCTAAAGTTGCAGTACGTAACATCCGCCGTGATGCAAATGATGATCTGAAAAAAGCAGAAAAAAATGGTGAAATTACTGAAGATGAATTACGTGGTCTTGTAGAAGACATTCAAAAACAAACAGATTCACATATCGAAAAAATCGATGGAATCACAAAAGAAAAAGAAAAAGAGATAATGGAAGTTTAATACTGCATTGCAAGGTATATCTTATTAGCGCTTAGAAAAATAATGAATTTTTCACATTATGCTATTACATAATTTCATTATTGCATTATAATTAAATAAACTAAGCGCTTTGAGTAAAAAGACCCTCTGTTTAAGGGGGTTTTTTTACTCAATGCTTTAATTAGATATACTTAGACGGAGGATTAAAGATGTTTAAATTAATTTCTTTTTTTAAAAGAAATAAAGAAGAGAAAAATGTACCTCCAAGTTCGCAATTAAATGGGGTCGATGGAGTAATTCCTGAGCATGTTGCAATAATAATGGATGGTAATGGTAGATGGGCACAAAAGAGGAATCTTCCAAGGGTTAAGGGACACTATGAGGGAATGAAAGTAGTTCGAAAAATTGCAAGAACTGCTAGTAAATTGGGTGTAAAGACGTTAACTTTATATGCTTTTTCAACTGAGAATTGGAAAAGGCCTAAAACTGAAGTAGAATTCTTAATGAAGTTACCACAAGAATTTCTAGGGACATTTTTACCTGAATTAATCGAAGAAAATGTGCAGGTAAGATTAACTGGAAATAAAGAGCAATTACCAAGCTATACTACAGAAGCAGTATTAAGAGCAGTAGAGGAAACTAAAAATAATACGGGTATGGTATTAAATTTTGCCCTAAATTATGGATCTAGAGACGAAATTATTTCTGCAGTTAAAAAGATTTCTTCAGATGTATTGGATAATAAAGTAAATAAAGAAGAAATTAATGAAGAATTGTTCAATCGTTATTTAATGACTAGTGATTTTAAAGATCCAGATTTGTTAATTAGAACAAGTGGTGAATTAAGGATTAGTAATTTTATGCTTTGGCAAATTGCTTATTCTGAACTATATTTTACAGATGTATTATGGCCCGATTTTACCGAAGAGTGTTTAATTGATGCGGTTAAAGAATATCAAAATCGAGCTAGAAGATATGGTGGTATTTAAGAAAGCGGTGAACGAACTTGAAACAGCGTATTATAACAGGAGTTATAGCTGGAGCATTATTTTTAGGATTAGTAATATTTGGTAAATGGCCGTTTGGATTACTTGTATTTGCACTTGGGACAATCGGTTATTTTGAATTGATTAGAATGAAAAAGTTTAATTTATTTAGTGCACAAACTGTACTTGGATTAATCTTAACATGGGTAGCAATTACACCAAATGATTTATCAAATAAGATTTTTCCTGTGGAAATCGGTAAAACAGAAATTTCAATTGTACTAATCCTACTACTTTTATCATATACGGTAATTACAAAGAATACATTTACTTTTGAAGATGCTTCTTTTGTAGTACTAAGTAGTTTATATGTAGGATTAGGATTTCATTATATGTACGAGATGAGAAATATGGGGATTGCATTCTTTTTCTTCCCATTATTCGTAATTTGGGCAACTGATTCGGGTGCATATTTTATTGGGAAAGCGACAGGTAAAACTAAACTTTGGCCTGATATTAGTCCGAATAAAACGATTGAAGGTTCGATAGGTGGAATTATTTGTGCTGTAGTAGTTGCAGTAATTTTATCGATTATGTTAACTTTAAATCATTCAATACTATATTTAGTACTAGTAGCTGTTCTTGTTTCGATTTTTGGTCAATTAGGTGATCTCGTACAATCTGCATATAAAAGATACTACGGTGTGAAAGACTCAGGAAATTTATTACCTGGTCATGGTGGGATTTTAGACAGATTTGATAGTATCATTTTCACATTGCCAATCGTCTATTTACTATTTACGTTATAGTATTAGTTTTTGCATTTAAGGAGACATATGAAAATGAAGAAAATCAGCTTACTTGGAGCAACTGGTTCAATCGGTATACAAACACTCGATATTATTAGAAATCAATCAAATGATTTTGAATTAGTCGCGTGTTCAGCTGGGAGAAATATTGATGAATTATATAAGATTATTTTAGAATTTAAACCAAAACTAGTTTCAGTTGCTGGTAAAGAAGAAGCTGAAAAACTGACGAGCTTAGGTATCCCTTCACAAATCAAAGTTTTATATGGTGAAGAAGGCCTTATCGAAGTTGCCGTTCATGAAGACAGTACAATACTTGTAAACGCTGTTGTTGGAAGTGTAGGTTTAGTTCCAACTATGAAAGCCATCCAAAATGGTAAAACAATCGCACTAGCGAATAAAGAGACATTAGTTACAGCAGGTCATATTGTAATGGCTGAAGCAGAAAAATATGGTGTCTCAATTTTACCAGTAGATAGTGAGCATTCAGCAATCTATCAATGTTTAAATGGTGAAAACCCAAATGAAATACATAAATTAATCATTACAGCTTCAGGTGGTAGCTTCAGAGATAAAACAAGAGATCAATTAAAGGATGTTACTATTGAAGATGCGCTAAATCATCCAAATTGGTCAATGGGAGCAAAGATTACAATTGATTCAGCTACGATGATGAATAAAGGATTAGAAGTAATTGAAGCACATTGGCTATTTAATATGCCATATGAAAAAATTGATGTAGTACTTCATAGAGAAAGTGTTATACACTCTATGATTGAATTCGATGACGGAAGTGTAATGGCACAATTAGGAACACCTGATATGAGGGTACCAATCGCCTATGCACTGAACTATCCTTCAAGAAAACCAATTACTAATCATAAGCCATTAGATTTGATTAAATTTGGGACACTTCATTTTGAGGAGATGGATTTTAACAGGTTTAAATGTTTGGATTATGCTTACCAAGCTGGTAAAGTTGGCGGTAGTTTACCAACTGTATTAAATGCAGCAAATGAAGAAGCGGTAGCTGCTTTTTTACAGAATAAAATATCATTCTTACAAATTGAGAATTTAATAGAAAACGCTCTTGAAAAACACAATGTAATAAGTAAACCTTCATTAGAAGAAATTCGTAACATTGATGAACAAACAAGACAATTCGTTTCATCACTAATAAAGTAAGGGTGGTAATTAGATGAATACAGTTATAGCGTTTGTTGTAATTTTTGGCGCACTTGTATTTTTTCATGAACTAGGACATCTATATTTTGCAAAACGTGCTGGTATATTATGTAGAGAATTTGCAATTGGGTTTGGTCCAAAGGTTTTCTCATTTTATCGAAATGAAACTACATACACAATAAGATTATTGCCGCTTGGTGGTTATGTTCGTTACGCTGGAGAAGATCCAGAAATGGTACAAGTAAAGCCTGGATCACATATCGGTTTACAATTTAACTCAATCGGGGAAGTTACTAAAATTGTAGTTGATCAGTTTGATCGTTTCCAAGATCTTCGTTTTGTTGAAGTTGATTCAATAGATTTAGAACATAAGTTAGAAATCATTGGTACTGAAGAAGGAACAGAAGGCGTTTCAAAATTCAATGTAAATGAAAAAGCGTTCATTTATAGTGAAGGACAAGGTCATCAAATTGCTCCGTATAACCGACAATTTAATAGTAAATCAGTTGGAAAAAGAGCGATTGCTATTTTTGCAGGACCAATGATGAATTTTGTTTTAGCTTTAGTGATTTTTATCTTATTGGGATTACTTCAAGGAACTCCAGTAAATGATGCTAAAATTGGTGAATTACTTCCAAAAGGTCCAGCACAAACTGCTGGTCTAAAAGAAGGCGACATTGTTTTATCAATTGATAATAAAGATGTTTCAAAGTGGGCAGAAGTCGTTAAAATTGTAAGAGAAAGCCCAAGTAAAGAATTATTATTTAAAGTAAAAAGAGATAACAAAGTTATTTCGATTCCAATTACTCCAAAATCAGAAACAATCGACCATAAAGTAAATGGTTTAATCGGTGTATATGCACCTGTTGAAAAAAATGTTTTTTCTTCGGTTAAATATGGTATAACTGAAACAATTGGATGGACAAAAGAAATTGTATTAGCAGTTGGGCATTTAGTATCTGGTCAATTCTCAATCAATAATCTTTCAGGTCCAGTTGGTATTTATCAGGTAACAGATCAAGCTGCACAATCAGGTATTTTCTACTTAATGAAATGGGCAGCGTTTTTAAGTATCAACCTTGGTATTATGAATTTATTACCATTACCGGCTCTTGATGGAGGAAGACTAACATTTTTTGCAATAGAAGCATTAAGAGGTCGACCAATAGATCGCCAAAAAGAAGGTGTCGTTCACTTTATTGGTTTTGCGCTTTTAATGTTATTAATGATCATCGTAACTTGGAACGATATTAAAAGATTTTTCTTATAAGAAGCTCTGTTTAATTTAATCGTGTAATTTCATGAATTTTGTTTAAAGAATCCGCGACTTACTTGTTTATAAAACGGGCTTAATGACATATTGTTTGTCAATTAGCCCGTTTTAAGTGGGAGCGGATTCTTAACTTACAAAGGCCTTTTATAGAAATAGCTTTTAAAACAATTATTTTTAAAATAATTTATAAAAAAAGAATATAAGAATAAAAGAAAAATATGAGGTGAATCCTTTTGAAACAAAGTATCGTATATAGTCCAACTCTTCGTGAAGTACCATCAGATGCAGATATAAAAAGCCATCAATTATTATTAAGAGCAGGATTTATTAGACAAAATGCATCTGGTATATATAGTTTCTTACCTTTAGGCAATAAAGTTCTTCAAAAAGTAGCAAATATTGTTCGAGAAGAAATGAATAATGCTGGTGCGATGGAAATGTTAATGCCATCAATGCAAGCGCAAGAATTATGGGAAGAATCAGGTCGTTGGGATAATTTTGGTCCAGAACTAATGCGTTTAAGAGATCGTCACGGTAGAGGATTTGCATTAGGAGCAACTCATGAAGAAGTTGTTACTTCCATTATTCGCGATGAATTAAAATCATATAAAAAATTACCGATTACACTTTATCAAGTACAATCAAAATTCCGTGATGAAAAACGCCCTCGTTTTGGACTACTTCGCGGTCGTGAATTTTTAATGAAGGATGCTTATTCTTTCCATGCATCACAAGAAAGCTTGGATGAAGTATATGATCGTTTATTTACGGCTTATAGTAACGTATTTACTCGTTGTGGTTTAAATTTCAGAGCGGTTGTTGCTGATTCAGGAGCAATGGGTGGAAAAGATACGCATGAATTCATGGTGTTATCTGACATTGGTGAAGATACAATCGCATTTTCAAATGAATCTAGCTATGCAGCAAATATTGAAATGGCACCAGTTGTTGCGAATTACGAACCATCTGATGAGAAATTAGAAGAAGTTCAAAAAGTAGAAACGCCAAATCAAAAAACAATCGATGAAGTAATTGAATTCTTAAACTTACCGATTGAAAAAAGCATTAAATCAATTATTTTCAAGGCAGATGAAAGTTTTGTATTAGTGCTTGCTCGTGGTGACCATGAAATCAACGATATTAAATTAAAGAATTATTTAGGTGCACATTCAGTTGAGCTTGCTTCTAAAGAAGAAGTAAAAGAACTAATGAACTGTGAAATAGGATCACTAGGTCCAATTGGAGTAAAATCAGATTTATTAGTATTAGCAGATAATGCAATTAAAGGTATTGTAAATGGTTGCTGTGGGGCAAATGAAGAAGGTTATCATTACATTAACGTAACTGTAAATAGAGACTATGATGTTAAAGATTTCGTAGACTTAAGATTTATTCAAGAAGGTGACTTATCACCAGATGGTAAAGGAACTATTTCATTCGCAAAAGGTATTGAAGTAGGTCATGTATTTAAATTAGGTACAAAATATTCTGAGTCTATGAATGCAACATTCCTTGATGAAAATGGAAAATCGAATCCAATCATTATGGGATGCTATGGTATTGGTGTATCTCGTACATTAGCTGCAATTGTAGAGCAATATAATGACGAGAAAGGGATTGTCTGGCCTAAAAACCTAGCTCCTTTTGATGTACATGTTATTACTGTAAATACAAAGAATGAAGAGCAAGTAAATTTAGCAGACGATATTTATAAAACGTTAAAAGAGATTGGACAAGATGTATTATTAGATGACCGAAATGAACGTGTAGGTGTAAAATTTGCAGACGCAGATCTTTTCGGAATTCCTGTACGTGTAGTTGTTGGTAAAAAAGCTGCAGAAGGAATTGTAGAACTTAAAACTAGAGATGGACAAGTTAGTAAAGAAGTAGAAATTTCTAACCTTGTGAATGAAATAAATATGTTAAAATAAAATAAAAGTGGAAGCGACACCTTACGGTAATCGCACACAAATAAAAAGTACCTCTTATTTATGTGGAGGTACTTTCGATTTTTTTACACATATACTGCAATTTATATAATAAGGTTGGTGAAAAAATGGGACAAACACGTCAGGAGCGGTTTCAGCTATTATTAGATCAGCTCCAATTTCCTGAAGATATGCGAGATTTGTATTTTAAAAATGGGGAAATCGTAAATCTTGAAGTAAATAAAAGCGAAAAAAAATGGCAGTTTACTTTTAAAATAGATAATGTTTTACCTTTTGCAACGTTTCAAGTTTTTTTAACAAGTTTATTAAGGACTTTTAAACATATAGCAGATGTTTCAGTCGTTATTAATACGGAAAATCCAAAAATAGAAGAACAAAAAGTAATTGATTATTGGTCATTTATGATTCAATCTGTTGAATCGAAATCACCTATATTACAACATATTGAATCTGCTCTACCTTCAGTTGAAAATAATAAAGTAATGATCCATTTAAATAGTCTAATTGAAGAAAATGCTTTTACAAATCGATACGTTCCTCAGCTGCAAGATTTATATCAAAAAGTAGGTTTTCCTAAGTTGTTTTTTGAGAATACGATTAAAGACAATGTTGAAGAAAAAACTGAGTTTCTTGAGAAAAAAGCTGAAGAAGATCGCAAGCGAGCGATGGAAGTACTTGTTGAATTAGAAAAGAAAGAGGCTGCTGAAGAAGCTGAAGGAGATGAGCCCTCAGGTCCTCTTGTCGTTGGATATTATATTAAGGAAACTGAAATTAATACAATCTCGTCAATCATTGAAGAAGAAAAACGAGTTGTTCTGCAAGGATATGTATTCGATTCTGAAATTCGTGAACTTAAGAGCGGCCGTGTCTTAATTACCTTTAAAATTACCGATTACACGAGCTCAATACTAGTTAAAATGTTCTCTAGAGATAAAGAAGATATCCCGATGTTAAATAAAATTAAAAAGGGTATGTGGGTAAAAGTTAGAGGATCCGTACAAAACGATACTTTTGTACGTGATTTAGTCATGATTGCAAATGATATAAATGAAATTACCCCAGATGAACGCAAGGACGAAGCTCCAGAAGGAGAGCGTAGAATTGAGTTACATGCTCATACACATATGAGCCAAATGGATTCAGTTGTTTCAGCAGGAGATTTAGTCAAACAAGCAGGTAAGTTTGGACATGAAGCAATTGCAATAACGGATCATGCGGTTGTTCAATCCTTCCCTGAAGCATTTGGAGCAGGGAAAAAACACGGTGTGAAAATACTATATGGCGTTGAAATAAATCTAGTAAATGATGGTGTACCAACAGCATATAATCCATCTCATATTTCATTAGAGGAAGCAACCTATGTTGTATTTGACGTAGAGACAACAGGTCTTTCTGCGGTTTATGATACGATCATCGAGTTAGCTGCTGTAAAGATTCATAAAGGTGAAATCATTGACCGATTTGAACGATTTGCAAATCCACATCATCCACTATCTGCAACTACGATTGAATTGACGGGAATTACTGATGAAATGGTAAGAGATGCCCCAAATGTTGATGTGGTACTTCGTGAGTTTAAAGAGTGGATGGGTGACGATATACTAGTAGCTCATAATGCTTCATTTGATATGGGCTTTATTCAAATGGGCTTTAAAAAATATGAAATTGGTATTACAAATAATGGTGTAATTGATACGCTTGAGTTAGCTAGAACTTTGTATCCGGATTTTAAAAACTTTCGATTAAATACACTATGTAAAAAATTCGATATTAACTTAACACAACATCATAGAGCGATTTACGATGCTGAGGCCACTGGCTTCTTACTTCTAAAAATGCTGAAAGATGCAGCAGAGCAGGATATGTATTATCATGACGAGCTAAATAATAACATGGGGAAAGGCGATGCTTATAAACGAGCAAGACCATCACATGCAACTCTTTTAGCTACGAATGAAACTGGACTAAAAAACTTGTTTAAAATTGTTTCATATTCTCATATCCATTATCATCATCGAGTTGCAAGGGTTCCTAGATCATTATTAGTGAAACATCGCGAAGGTATATTAGTTGGATCTGCATGTGATAAAGGTGAAGTTTTTGAGGCAAGTGTTCAAAAATCTCCTGAAGAAGCAGAAAAGCTAATGGAGTTTTATGATTATATCGAAGTAATGCCGCCAGAGACACTTTTACATTTAGTAGAATTAGAAATTGTTCGAAATGAACAACATTTAAGAGAAGTTATTTCAAAGCTTGTTAAAATGGCTGAAAAGGTAGAAAAAATTGTAGTTGGTACTGGTAACGTTCACCACTTACAAAAAGAAGATCAAATTTATCGCAAAATATTAGTTGGGTCTCAAGGTGGAGCAAATCCATTAAATCGACATCGATTACCAGATGTTCATTTTAGAACAACTAATGAGATGCTATCTGCCTTCGCCTTTTTAGGAGAAGAAAAAGCAAAAGAAATAGTCGTTACAAATACGCAAAAAATTGCTAGTTTAATTGAAGATATTAAGCCAATTAAGGATGACTTATATACTCCAAAAATTGAAGGTGCTGAAGATGAAGTTCGCGATATGAGCTATCAAATGGCAAGATCTATTTACGGAGAGCAATTACCAGAAATTGTAGAAGCCCGTCTTGAAAAAGAGTTAAAAAGTATTATTGGACATGGTTTTGCCGTAATTTACTTGATTTCGCATAAACTTGTAAAAAAATCATTAGATGATGGGTATCTAGTAGGTTCAAGGGGATCTGTAGGATCATCATTAGTAGCGACCATGACAGAAATTACAGAAGTAAATCCTTTACCACCACATTACGTCTGTCCAAATTGTAAGCATTCTGAGTTTTTCAATGATGGATCAGTAGGTTCTGGATTCGATTTACCGAACAAAGATTGTCCGGAATGTGGTACTGCATATAAAAAAGATGGTCATGATATTCCTTTCGAAACCTTCCTTGGATTTAAAGGAGATAAGGTTCCTGATATCGATTTGAATTTCAGCGGTGAATATCAACCAACTGCTCATAATTATACAAAGGTACTTTTTGGTGAGGACTATGTCTATCGTGCAGGTACAATCGGTACTGTAGCTGATAAGACAGCATACGGTTATGTAAGAGGGTATGCAAATGATCATAATCTAAATTTACGTGGTGCTGAATATGATCGATTAGCTATGGGATGTACAGGTGTAAAAAGAACAACTGGACAACATCCAGGTGGAATTATAGTAGTTCCAGATTATATGGACATTTATGATTTTTCACCGATTCAGTTCCCAGCTGATGATGTAAAGTCTGAATGGAAAACGACACATTTTGATTTCCATTCAATTCATGATAATTTATTAAAACTTGATATATTAGGACACGATGATCCAACGGTTATCCGTATGCTCCAAGACTTAAGTGGAATCGATCCAAAAACGATTCCAACTGATGACCCTGAAGTAATGAAGATATTTGCAGGACCTGAGTCGTTAGGGGTAACTGAACAGCAGATACTCTGTAAAACAGGTACTTATGGAATTCCAGAGTTTGGTACTAAGTTTGTACGTCAAATGTTAGAAGATACAAAGCCATCTACATTTTCTGAACTTGTTCAAATATCTGGTTTATCACATGGTACAGATGTATGGTTAGGAAATGCATCTGAATTAATAAACAGCGGGACTTGTACACTTTCTGAAGTAATTGGTTGTCGTGACGACATCATGGTTTATTTAATCTATCAAGGATTAGAGCCTTCATTAGCATTTAAAATAATGGAATCTGTTCGTAAAGGTAAAGGTGTACCAGCAGAGTGGGAAGAAGAAATGAGAAATAATAAAGTACCTGCTTGGTATATTGATTCTTGTAAAAAAATTAAGTACATGTTCCCTAAAGCGCATGCCGCTGCTTACGTATTAATGGCAGTACGAATTGCATATTTCAAAGTACACCATCCAATCCTTTATTATGCTGCATACTTCACAGTTCGTGCTGAAGATTTCGATATTGAAGCAATGATAGCCGGTCCAAGTGCGATTAAAGCTAAAATAGAAGAAATCGCAATAAAAGGATTAGATGCTTCAGTAAAAGAAAGAAGTTTAATGACTGTATTGGAAATTGCTTTGGAAATGTGTGAAAGAGGCTTTTCGTTTGAAAAAATGGATTTATATCGTTCAAGTGCAGATGAATTTTTAGTAAATGGGAATAAGCTAATCCCACCGTTTAATTCGATTCCAGGATTAGGAACGAATGCGGCTAAAAATATTGTTTCGTCTAGAGAAGATGGAGAATTCCTTTCGAAAGAAGACTTACAACAAAGAAGTAAAATTTCAAAAACAGTTTTAGAGTATTTAGATAAACAAGGCTGTTTACAAAACTTACCTGATCAAAACCAATTATCACTTTTCGATGGCTTTTAACAGTTTGCAAAACTTGGGAATTATGGTATAGTAGATACAGATGTAATTTAGCACGGGATTTTTCTTGAAGAGCAGGGGCAACCTGCTCTTTCTTATTACCCTTATGACCCAATTCATCTCTTGCGTAGTATGTAACTTGAATTTTAAGTTACAATAATTGCGTAAATTGGAAATACTAAAGATAATTTCCCTGCTAAATAGCAGGGAATTTTCATCTTGTAATGTTTGGAAGGAGGATACTTCTTGAGTAAGAAGGTCACAGAGGTTGTATCAGAATTAGCACAACCAATAATTGAACAACTAGGATTAGAGTTAGTTGATGTAGAATACGTAAAAGAAGGAAAAGACTGGTTCCTTCGAGTATTTATAGATAGTGAGTCTGGAATTGATTTGGAGCAATGTGCTGCAGTAAGTGAAAAACTAAGTGAAGTCTTAGATGAAAAAGATCCAATTGAAAACCTTTATTTCTTAGATGTTTCATCACCAGGTGCTGAACGTCCTTTAAAGAAAGAACAAGATTTTATAAAAGCAATTGGAAAACAAGTTTTCATTAAAACTTATGAACCAATCCTTGACGAAAAGAAATTCGAAGGGAAATTAATTTCCTATACGTCAGAGGAAGTTCAGTTAGAGTTAACAATTAAAACAAGAAAAAAAATGATGACTATTCCAACACCAAAGATCGCAAGTGCAAGACTTGCTGTTACGTTTTTCTAAGTAGGGGGTACTTTTAATGAGTTCGGAGTTATTAACAGCATTAGAAATAATTGAAAGAGAAAAAGGAATTAGTAAAGATGTAGTAATTGAAGCAATTGAAGCAGCTTTAATTTCAGCATATAAACGTAATTTTAATCAAGCACAAAATGTTCGAGTTGATTTTAACCTACATAATGGTTCAATTCGTGTTTTTGCAAGAAAAGAAGTAGTAAGCAATGTGTTTGATACACGTTTAGAAATTACTGTTGAAGAAGCACAACAACATAATCCAAACTTTATGGTAGGAGATATCATTGAATTAGAAGTAACTCCTAAAGACTTTGGACGAGTTGCTGCAACTACTGCTAAACAAGTAGTAACACAAAGAGTTCGTGAAGCAGAACGCGGTGTAATTTATTCAGAATATATTGACCGCCAAGAAGATATGATGACAGGTACAGTTCAACGTATCGATTCACGCGCAATTTATGTTAACTTAGGTAAAATTGAAGCAGTACTTCCTGTAACTGAACAAATTCCAACTGAGAAATATAGAATCCATGATCGCATTAAAGTATTTGTTACAAAAGTTGAAAAAACATCAAAAGGTCCACAAATTTTTGTATCACGTACTCACCCTGGATTATTAAAGCGTTTATTTGAAACAGAAGTACCTGAAATTTATGATGGTGTTGTAGAAATTCGTTCAGTAGCCCGTGAAGCAGGTGACCGTTCTAAGATTTCAGTATATACAAGCAATCCTGATTTAGATCCAGTAGGTGCTTGTGTAGGTCAAAAAGGTCAACGTGTACAATCAATCGTTAATGAATTAAAAGGTGAAAAAATTGATATTGTTCGTTGGTCTTCAGATCCAGTTGAATTTGTTGCAAATGCATTAAGTCCATCTCAAGTTATTAGAGTTTTAGTAAATGAAGAAGAAAAAGCAACTACAGTAGTAGTACCAGATCACCAATTATCTCTTGCAATTGGAAAAAGAGGTCAAAATGCTAGATTAGCTGCCCGTTTAACTGGTTGGAAAATTGATATTAAATCACAGTCTGACGCAGATAAAATTGGTATTGACTATACATCACCAGCGCAAGAAGTAACTGTATCTAATGATGATTTCGATGCTTACGCTGACGACTTTAATGAGGAGTGAGTAAACTCATGAATCGAAAAATTCCTTTACGTAAGTGTGTTGTAACACAAGAAATGAAACCAAAAAAAGAATTAATCAGAATTGTACGTTCTAAAGAAGGAGAAGTATCCATTGATCCAAGTGGAAAAAAATCTGGTCGTGGAGCTTACTTAACAAAATCTGTTGAAGTAGTAAAACAAGCGCAGCAAAAAAATACTTTAGAACAGCAATTAAACGCTAAAATTGATGCTAGTCTATATGAAGAACTTTTAGCGTTTATTGAAAAGGAAAAAGCATGACAAATAAAGGATTGTCTTTATTAGGACTTGCAGCTAGAGCTCGTAAAGTGGTTTCAGGCGAAGAGTTAGTTGTAAAAGAAGTCCAGCAAAAAAGAGCAAAACTAGTTATTTTGTCAAAGGATGCTTCCGATTTAACCGCGAAGAAAATAAAAGACAAGACAACTTATTACAATACTCCACTTTGTTATGTTGAAAATCGCTTTGAATTAGGGCACGCTATTGGGAAAGACGCTCGAGTGGTCGTTGCAATTACTGATCAAGGATTTGCAACAAAACTTCAGACATTATTAAATTAATGGACTAATCTGGGGGTGAACGTATGACGAAAATTAGAATTTATGAGTATGCTAAAAAGCAAAATGTTTCAAGTAAGGAAATTATTGAAAGACTCAAGGATTTAAAAATCGAAGTAAAGAATCATATGGCCACAATTGCAGAGGATATTGTTGAAAAGTTAAATAAGAGTTTTCAACCAAAGTCTGTAGAGATCAAACAACCCCAAAAAGCTATGTCTAAATCTTCTTTTAAGGTAATTTCTGCATTTAATGTAGAAGCTAGTGAAGAGCTTGATTATGAAGCAGACTATCAATTAGAAGATACGAAAGAAAAATCAAAAAAGAACAGTAATAAAAAGAAAAAGACTGATAGCCAAAAGCAAAGCAGTCAAATTGAAGATCGACAAACGACAGGGATAAAGAAAGGCAACCAAAATATGAATCATAAAAATAACTCAACCGAGAACACCTCAAATAAAATAATCTTCTCAGGATCATTAAAAGTTTCTGAGCTTGCAAAAAAATTAGGTAAAGAACCATCAGAATTAATTAAAAAATTATTTATGTTAGGCATTATGGCGACAATCAACCAAGACCTTGATAAAGACACAATCGAATTATTAGCAAGTGACTACGGAGTTGAAGTTGAAGAGGAAGTTATTGTCGATGAAAATGATTTCGAAAGCTTTATTGATGAAGCTGACGATGAGGCTAATCTACAAGAACGTCCACCAGTTGTAACGATTATGGGTCACGTTGACCACGGTAAAACTACTTTACTTGACTATATTCGTAAATCAAAGGTAACTGCTGGAGAAGCAGGTGGAATTACACAACATATCGGTGCTTACCAAGTAGAAATCGAAGGAAAGAAAATTACGTTCTTAGATACGCCTGGTCACGCAGCATTTACTACTATGCGTGCACGTGGAGCACAAGTTACTGATATTACAATTATCGTTGTAGCAGCTGATGACGGTGTTATGCCTCAAACAGTTGAAGCAATCAATCACGCAAAAGCAGCAGAAGTACCTATTATTATAGCTGTGAATAAAATGGATAAAGAATCTGCAAACCCAGATCGTGTAATGCAGGAATTAACTGAACACGGTATTGTTTCTGAAGCATGGGGTGGAGACACAATCTTTGTTCCAATTTCAGCATTAAACGGTAATGGTGTTGATCAGTTACTTGAAATGATTCTTTTAGTTAGTGAAGTAGAAGAATATAAAGCTAACCCATCACGTAAAGCACTTGGTACTGTAATCGAAGCTGAATTAGATAAAGGTAAAGGTGCAGTTGCAACTTTATTAGTTCAAAATGGTACATTAAAAGTTGGAGATCCAATTGTAGTTGGTACTTCATTTGGTCGTGTACGTGCAATGGTAAATGACTTAGGTCGTCGAATTAAAGAGGCTGGTCCATCAATGCCAGTTGAAATTACTGGTTTAAATGAAGTTCCTCAAGCAGGTGACCGTTTTATGGTATTTGCTGACGAGAAACGTGCGCGTCAAGTTGGTGAAGCACGTGCTTCACAAGCAGTTATGCAACAACGTAGTGAAAGCTCAAAATTATCTCTTGAAGATTTATTTGCTCAAATTCAAGAAGGTAACGTAAAAGAAATCAATCTAATTGTTAAAGCTGACGTTCAAGGTTCTGTTGAGGCGATGGCTGCTTCATTACAAAAAATTGAAGTAGAAGGCGTAAAAGTTAAAATCATCCACACAGGCGCTGGTGCAATTACTGAGTCTGATGTAATTTTAGCTTCTGCATCTAATGCGATTATTATTGGTTTCAACGTACGTCCTGATGTAAATGCAAAACGTACTGCAGACTTAGAAAATGTAGATATTCGATTACACCGCATTATTTACAAAGCAATTGAGGAAATTGAATCTGCGATGAAAGGTATGTTAGACCCAGAGTTTGAAGAAAAAGTAATCGGTCAAGCAGAAGTTCGTCAAGTATTCAAAGTATCAAAAGTTGGTACAATTGCTGGATGTTATGTAACTGATGGAAAAATCACTCGTGACAGCGGTGTACGTTTAATTCGTGATGGTATCGTTGTATTCGAAGGTCAATTAGACACACTAAAACGTTTCAAAGATGACGTTAAAGAAGTAGCGACAAACTACGAATGTGGTATCACAATCGAGAAATACAATGATATTAAAGAAGGCGACATAATCGAAGCTTACGTAATGGAAGAAATTAAACGTAAGTAACGAAAAGTGGAGAAAGCTTGCCCAGCTCTGAAGGGAATATCTCCGGCAACTTGAAGAAGTGGTGGTTTGTCCACTTCGAAAGTAGTTGGAATATTACCGAAGAGCTAGCTTTCGGAACTAGACATAACGAAAAGTGGAAGCGACTCGCTCTGCCCCGACAAGCATAAGACAAGGACCAGATAAGGTTGGTCTTTAACCTTAACTGGTCATGGGCTTATGACCTCGAGGGGCAAGTCGCTGGAACTAGACATCATATTATTTTCTTCTAGATGATCATTTAAAACTGGAAAAAAATAATGGACTTATCACAAATGAATAAGTTCAGCATAATAAATAATTATTTATACATTTAGTTAAACTAATTGTATGAAGCACGTAATGTTTTGCTTTGTAAGATTGAGGTGAAAGTATGAAAGTTAGAGCACATCGTGTTGGGGAACAAATGAAGAAAGAACTTGGTGAGATTATTGGTAGAAAAATTAAAGATCCAAGAATCGGCTTCGTAACTGTTACTGATGTTCAAGTAACTGGTGACCTTCAACAAGCTAAAGTCTATATTTCAGTATTAGGTGACGATGAACAACGTCAAAATACATTAATTGGATTAGCGAAAGCAAAAGGATTTATTCGTTCTGAAATTGGTCAACGTATTCGTTTACGTAAGACACCAGAATTAATTTTTGAATTTGATGAATCAGTCGATTATGGTAATCGAATTGAGACATTGCTAACTCAAATTAATAAAGAGAATAACTGATAATGAATGGATAGGCGAGAGATTCGTCTATCCATTTTTCATCATGCTAAAAAATAAACGATAGGTGATAAGATGAATGGTGTAATTGCACTAAATAAACCAGCGGGTCTTACCTCTCATGATTGCGTCTTTAAAATAAGAAAGATTTTAAAGACAAAAAAAGTCGGTCATACAGGAACCCTTGATCCAGAAGTAACGGGCGTCTTGCCAATATGTGTAGGTGAAGCTACAAAGCTAATACCATATTTAACCGATGATCGGAAAAAATATATTGGTGAAATTACTTTAGGGTTTTCTACAACAACCGAGGATGCTCATGGTGAAATTATTGATCAAAAGAAGGTTGATCGAGTTATTACTCGTGAAGAAATTTTAAATGTATTAAATCAATTAACTGGAGATATCAGTCAAACTCCTCCAATGTACTCTGCTGTAAAAGTAAATGGTAAAAAGCTATATGAGTACGCTAGAGCTGGAATTGAAGTTGAACGTCCAACTAGAACGGTTACAATATTTGAAATTATTTTACTTGATGATCGAGAAGTATTCGAAGGAGAAACAATTTCTTTTAAATTTGAAGTTTTTTGTAGTAAAGGTACATATATTAGAACTTTAGCTGTTCAAATTGGTGAGCTTTTAGGATTCCCTGCTCACATGTCTTATTTAACTAGAACAAAAGCAGGCGCATTTACGATTGATGATTGTGTTACATTTGCTGAATTAGAAGAAAATGCTAATGATTTTACTTTAGATCGTGTCATGTTATCGATGGAGCAAGCTCTTAATGAGTATCCACGTCTAACTGTGACAGCTGAAGAAGAAGTAAGAGTTTTTAATGGTGGATTTTTTCCGAATACGATGAACTGTAAAGAAGGGGAATATATTGCAGTCTACAACGAAAATAATAGAATTATTGCAATGTACACTCCAAACCCTAAAAATAATAATGTAATTAAACCGACAAGAGTATTTCATAACCAATAGAAAAAACTATATAAATTTTATTCATTGTTCTATAATGGGAAAAGAGACTTGATTATAGAAAAGGTGATATATATGACAAAAATAATAAAAATCACCCATCCTCATTCAATAAAAAAAGAAGATTGTAAAGAAACGGTCTTAGCACTTGGCTTTTTTGATGGAGTACATAAAGGTCATCAACAAGTCATAAAAACTGCCAAAGAAATTGCGGATGAAAAAGGATTATTATTATCAGTTATGACATTCAATCCACATCCATCTGCAATTCTCGGAAATCGTGATGATGCGATTTCTTATTTGACACCTTTGGAGCTAAAAGTGAAGTGGATGGAGAAACTTTGTGTAGACCAATTATTTGTTGTTGAATTTTCAGAGGAATTTGCGACATTACTACCACAAGAATTTGTCGATCAATACATTATTTCTTTAAATGCAAAACATGTTGTTGCTGGATTTGATTTTTCATTTGGAAAATATGGTAAAGGGAATATGGAATCATTACCATTTCATTCTAGAGGTGAATTTACTCAATCAACAGTTTCAAAATTCGTTTTAGACGAGGAGAAAGTAAGTTCAACACGAATTAGAGAAGCGATAAAAGCTGGTGAAATGGAAGAAGCTACCCACTTACTTGGCAGGCAGTATCAAATTAAAGGGATCGTTGTAGATGGTGACAAACGTGGCCGAACAATTGGATTTCCAACAGCTAATATTTCTGTTTCCATTCCATATGCATTACCATCAGTAGGTGTTTATGCTGTAAAATGTATTGTTAATGGTGAAATATATGAAGGTATGTGTAATATTGGATACAAACCAACTTTCTATCATGAGTTCCAAAAACAAACAATTGAAGTTAATATTTTTGAATTTAATGAAGATATATACGGAAAAGAAGTTGAAATTTTTTGGTATGCTAGAATACGTGATGAAAAGAAGTTTAATGGTATAAATGAGTTAATCGATCAATTACAGAAAGATCGTGAAACAGTAAAAAGTTATTTTAGACAATAACTAATTTAGAATACTTGCTTTTATAATTAAAACAATGTAATATTATTAAAGTACTTGAAAAACCGTTGCTTGGCAAATCGATTCACCGACGACTGCTAGGTGATAGGTGTTCAACAATATTATTATGAGGTGAAAAAACATGGCATTAACTCAAGAACGTAAAAACGAAATCATCAGCACTTACAAAACTCATGCGAACGATACTGGTTCTCCAGAAGTTCAAATTGCAGTTTTAACTGAAAACATTAACTCTTTAAATGGGCACTTACGTACTCACAAAAAAGATCACCACTCTCGTCGTGGTTTATTAAAAATGGTTGGTAAGCGTCGTAACTTACTTAACTACTTACGTAACAAAGACATTACTCGTTACCGTGAATTAATTAACAAATTAGGTTTACGTCGTTAATTCGAGTATTAATTTGATACTTTAAGAAAAAGCGGGATTCTTCCCGCTTTTTCTTATACATATCGATTTAAAATTACTGAACAATTGAATTTTAAATTTATAAATATTTATTCTCTTTTTCTCGTTAGTTGATTTCTTTACTAAACATAGGAGATAATAGAGAATATACGATTTTTTTACATAATTAATTTAGACTTTGAATTGTAAATTAGAGAGGGGTATTTATACCATATGGAACAACAAAAGCACGTTTTTTCCACAGAGCTTGCTGGTAAAACTCTTACTGTTGAAGTAGGACAATTAGCAAAGCAAGCAAATGGAGCAGTTTTAGTAAGATACGAAGATACTGTCGTATTAGCAACAGCAACTGCATCAAAGGAACCTAAAAAAGTTAGCTTTTTCCCATTAACAGTAAACTACGAAGAGCGTTTATATGCAGTAGGTAAAATTCCTGGTGGATTTATTAAACGTGAAGGTAGACCAAGTGAAAAAGCAATATTAGCGAGTCGACTAATTGACCGCCCAATTCGACCATTATTTGCGGATGGATTCCGTAATGAAGTACAAGTAATCAGCATGGTAATGAGTGTTGATCAAGATTGTTCATCAGAAATGGCTGCTATGTTTGGTAGTTCTCTAGCTCTATGTGTATCTGACATTCCTTTTAACGGCCCAATTGCTGGAGTTGTAGTCGGTCGCATTAATGGCGAATTTATTATTAATCCAACTGTAGAGCAAGCTGAAAACAGTGACATTCATTTAACAGTTGCTGGAACGAAAGATGCAATTAACATGGTTGAAGCTGGAGCTAATGAAGTGCCAGAAGAAGTAATGCTTGAAGCAATTATGTTTGGTCATGAAGAAATTAAAAAATTAATTGCATTCCAAGAAGAAATAGTAGCTCAAATTGGAAAAGAAAAAATGGAAATTCAGCTTCATGAACTTGACGCTGAATTAGAAAAACAAATTCGTGAAATTTGTGAAACAGAATTAAACGCAGCAATTCAAGTTCATGAAAAACATGCTCGTGAAGCTGCAATCAATGAAGTAAAAGAACGTGTTGTTCTTCATTTTGAAGAAAATGAAGCAGAAGAAGAGATTATTGGACAAGTTAAAGAAATCCTTTCAATGCTAGTAAAAGAAGAAGTGCGTCGTTTAATTACGGTTGAAAAAGTACGTCCTGATGGAAGAAAATTAGATGAAATCCGTCCATTATCATCACAAGTTGGTTTACTACCTCGTACACATGGTTCTGGCTTATTCACTCGTGGACAAACTCAAGCGTTAAGCATTTGTACACTAGGGGCTCTAGGTGATGTGCAAATTCTTGATGGATTAGGCATAGAAGAATCAAAACGTTTTATGCATCATTACAATTTCCCACAATTTAGTGTTGGTGAAACAGGCCCAATTCGTGGACCAGGTCGCCGTGAAATTGGACATGGAGCATTAGGTGAAAGAGCACTTGAGCCAAGTATTCCAGATCAAAAGGATTTCCCATATACAATTCGACTTGTATCAGAAGTACTTGAATCAAATGGTTCAACTTCACAAGCAAGTATTTGCGCAAGTACTCTTGCAATGATGGATGCTGGTGTACCAATTAAAGCACCAGTTGCTGGTATCGCAATGGGATTAATTAAATCTGGTGAACATTATTCAGTTCTTACAGATATTCAAGGTATGGAAGATCATTTAGGAGATATGGACTTTAAAGTAGCAGGAACAGCTAAAGGTGTAACTGCACTTCAAATGGACATTAAAATTGAAGGTTTATCAGAACAAATTTTAAAAGAAGCATTAGAACAAGCAAAAATTGGTCGTATGCAAATTCTTGATTCGATGCTTGCTACAATCAGTGAACCAAGAACAGCATTATCTGAGTTTGCTCCAAAAATCTTAATGATGACAATTAACCCAGATAAAATTAAAGATGTTATTGGACCTGGTGGAAAACAAATCAATAAAATTATTGAAGAAACTGGCGTGAAAATTGACATCGAACAAGATGGAACAGTATTTATTTCATCTGTAGACCAACCTATGAATGAACGTGCAAAACAAATTATTGAAGACCTTGTTCGTGAAGTAGAAGTAGGTCAATTATACATGGGTAAAGTAAAACGAATTGAAAAATTCGGCGCATTCGTTGAAATCTTTGCAGGTAAAGATGGATTAGTCCATATTTCTGAACTAGCAGAAGAACGCATTGCAAAAGTTGAAGACGTAGTTTCACTTGGAGACGAAATCCTAGTAAAAGTAACTGAAATCGACAAACAAGGACGAGTAAACCTTTCTCGTAAAGCTGTATTAAAAGAACAAAAAGAAAAAGCTGAGCAAAACTAGAAAAGCGGAAGGCGTTCGCTCTGCCCCGACAAGCATAAGACAAGGACCAGTGAAGGTTGTTTTTTAACCTTTGCTGGTCCTTGGCTTATGACCTCGAGGGGCAAACGCCTGGAGCTAGACATCTCGCAAAGCTTAAAAGCTTTTGCTCTTCCATGACCCAAAATAGAAACAACAGGCACATAGAAATGAGCCTGTTGTTTTTTTATTTTTACTTCCACATTTCCATTCTAATTCTCTCTTTTAATTTTGCAGAATTTTATGTGTGCCTAAAAATTTTTTGGTTACAATAAGAAAAGTAGAACTAGAAATTACCAGGTAAATTAGTGATTGCTAATTTAGTCGTACATAAGTCATAGAAAGCTTGTTCTATTATATTAAAAAATATCATATTCCTTCTAGTAGGAGGGCGTTTAGGAAATGGGAAGAAGTCGGTTAAAAGTCTTAGCATTCGTTATGGCATTATTTCTAGCAATTTTAGTCGTTAGAAATCAATATACTAATCAATACGTGAGGAACTTAACTTCAAAAACGTCATTTGTAACAGCAAAAACAAATGGGTTATTTGATGAAATCAAAACAAAGGCGCCAACTTTCGAGATACCTCCAAAAGATGCCTATGTGGACTCGGTTTGGAAAGCAATACCTGGGTATAATGGTTTAACAGTCGATGTTAATGCGTCATATAAGAAAATGAAAGCAAAAGGCAAGTTTGATGAGAATAAGCTAGTATTTAAAGAAGTTTCTCCAAAAGTTCATTTAAAGGATTTACCACCATCACCAGTGTATAAAGGGAATCCTGAAAAACCAATGGTAGCATTTACAATCAATGTTGCATGGGGAAATGAATATATTCCGAAAATGTTAGAAGTATTAAAGAAGCACAATGCAAACGCAACTTTCTTTCTTGAGGGTAGATGGGTAAAAAATAATCCAACTGTCGCTCAACTAATCACTGCTGCAGATCAAGAAGTTGGGAACCATTCTTATACACATCCCGATATGGCAAGATTAGGTAGTCAGCAAATAAGAAATGAAATAACCCAAACAAATTCAGTCATACTAGCCACAACTGATCAAAAAGTTGTATGGTTTGCCCCTCCAAGCGGTAGTTATCGTGATGAGGTAGTTAAAATTGCTTCAAGTTTAGGCTTAAAAACAATTATGTGGACAGCAGATACGATTGATTGGCAGAAACCGCCAAGAGAAGTCATTATTAATCGTGTTATGAAAAAAGTAGAAAATGGTACAATCGTTCTTATGCATCCAACGAAACCGACAGCTGAGGCACTTGATGAACTAATTACAAAAATAGAAGCATCAGGTCGAAAAGTTGTAAATATTTCAACTTTATTAGATGAAAAACGGTACGATACAATTAAAAAAGTTGAAAACAAATGACAATTACTTTCAGCTTTGTTAAGATGATTGTAAAATATAGTTAAATTTTTCAATCTTATTACAAAAATGAAAATAGATGGTGTATACATAGGAGGCATTACATGATTGTACGACATACTTGCAAAAATGGAGTTAGAGTAGTAATTGAAAATATTTCAACTGTTCGTTCAGTTGCACTTGGAGTCTGGATTAAAACAGGTTCAAATAATGAAACGTCAGAACTAAATGGTGTATCACATTTTCTTGAGCATATGTTCTTTAAAGGTACTAAAACACGAAATGCGAAAGAAATCGCTGAAAGTTTCGATTCAATTGGTGGACAAGTAAATGCATTTACTTCAAAAGAATATACTTGTTATTACGCTAAAGTGTTAGATACTCATGCGGATTACGCGTTAGAAGTGTTAGGTGATATGTTTTTTAATTCAACTTTTGATGAAGGTGAATTAGAAAAAGAAAAAAATGTAGTACTTGAAGAAATTAAAATGTATGATGATACACCAGACGATTTAGTACATGATTTATTAAGTAAAGTTATGTATGAAACTCATCCATTAGGTTATCCAATTCTAGGAACAGAAGAAACTTTAAAATCTTTTAACGGCGATACTTTACGTCAGTATATGAAGGATTTTTACACGCCAGATCAAGTAGTTATTTCAATTGCGGGTAATATTGATGAATCCTTTATTAAACGTGTTGAAGATTTATTTGGAAATTATGAGGGGAAAAAGAAAGAGATAAACTTTGGGATCCCTACAATACATTATGGACAAATTGCTCGAAAAAAAGAAACAGAGCAAGCACATCTTTGTGTTGGCTATAGAGGTCTTGAACTTGGACATAGCGACTTATATCCATTAATTGCCTTAAATAATATACTTGGTGGTAGTATGAGTAGTCGTTTATTCCAAGATGTTCGTGAGCAAAAAGGACTTGCATATTCTGTTTTCTCATATCACTCTGCATACCAAGATAGCGGTACAGTTGCAATTTATGCAGGTACTGGAAAAAGCCAATTAAATCAATTATTTGAAACAATCCAAGAAACTTTAAAAGTATTAAATGCAGATGGAATAACAGAAAAAGAATTAAATAATTGTAAAGAGCAATTAAAAGGTAATTTAATGTTAGGATTAGAAAGTACAAATAGCAGAATGAGCCGAAATGGTAAAAATGAATTGATGCTAGGTAATCACCGTACTTTAGATGAAGTAATTCAACTAATAGATAACGTAACAATTGATAAAGTAAATGATATTGCGAAGTTTGTTTTTACTGATGACTATGCAGTTTCATTAGTAAGTCCCGATGGAGTAATTCCAACAAATATTAAACAATAAGTTAATCAATTAGGGGAGCCCTTATAGGGTCCTCTTTTTTATTTTTCAAATGACTGAGAATAGAAATGTTCAGATTTAAACAGTTTTTCATTACTGCTCCTTAATTTTAGAAAGAATCTTCACCAATGCAATGGAAGATTCATAAGATATTTAGGAGAAAGATGTTAGGCGGTAGTCCTGCTTACAGAGATTAATTTCCATTTACCATAGTGAAGTAAAGAAGGTGAATGCTGCATGTTAACTGGCTTGCATATTGCTGTTATTGGTGGGGACGCCAGACAGCTGGAAGTTATTCGGAAGTTAACAGAGTTAGACGCAAAGGTAACATTAATAGGCTTTGAACAATTAGATAGTGGCTTTACAAGTGCTTCAAAAGAATTAATGGCAGATGCAAATTTTGAAGATCTTGATGCAATCCTTCTACCTGTACCAGGTACAAATATTGAAGGAGTAGTCGATACAATTTTTTCAAATGAGAAAGTCGTGCTGACAAAAGAAATTTTAGACAGTACTCCTTCACATTGTACGATTTACTCTGGAATAAGTAACTCTTACTTAGATAGTATAGTTACAGCTTCAAACCGAAAGTTAGTAAAATTATTTGAACGAGACGATGTAGCTATTTATAATAGTATTCCAACCGTTGAAGGTACGATTATGATGGTTATTCAACATACGGAATATACAATTCATAATTCGAAAGTAGCGGTATTAGGTTTAGGTCGTACAGGAATGAGTGTCGCTAGGACTTTTCATAATTTGGGTGCAAAAGTAAAAGTAGGGGCTCGTAAATCAGAACATATTGCTAGAATTATTGAAATGGGCTTAGAAGCTTTTGAATTTAAGAATATTGAAGAGGCCTTAAAGGATGTAGATGTTGTAATTAATACTGTTCCAGTTCAAATCGTGACAGCAAGTGTTATTTCAAAATTACAACCACATTCATTAATCATTGATTTAGCTTCTAAACCTGGAGGAACAGATTTTCGTTATGCTGAAAAAAGAGGCATTAAGGCCTTATTAGCACCAGGTTTACCAGGAATCGTTGCTCCTAAAACAGCAGGTCAAATAATTGGAAACGTACTAACACAGCTATTAAAGGTAGATTTAGATAAAAGGAAGGAGCAACAAAAATGACGTTGAAAGGTAAGAAAATTGGATTTGGTATTACAGGATCACATTGTACTTATGAAGAGGTAGTACCACAAATTCAAAAATTAGTGGATGATGGAGCTGACGTATACCCTGTCGTTACATTTACTGTAAAAAGCACAACAACCAGGTTTGGAGTAGGAGAAGACTGGATCGAAAAAATTGAAGAAATTACAGGGCGTAAAACAGTTGATTCAATTGTAGGAGCAGAACCATTTGGTCCAAAAGTACAATTAGATTGTATGGTAATTGCACCGTTAACAGGAAATTCAATGAGTAAGTTTGCTAATGCTCAAACTGACAGCCCTGTATTAATGGCAGCTAAGGCTACATTAAGAAATGGAAAACCTGTTGTTTTAGGTATTTCTACAAACGATGCTTTAGGTTTAAATGGAACTAATTTAATG
>NZ_NUQC01000040.1:0-46659 GCF_002585125.1 Bacillus sp. AFS029533
TATGATCCCAACTATTGGAGCGGAGGTTTTGGTACAAGAGCTTTAAAACTTTGGATTAATCATTTATTTAATACATTGCCTCTTGTACGTGTAGGTTATACAACTTGGTCGGGTAATCATCGTATGATTAAAGTTGGGGAAAAATTAGGAATGACAATGGAAGCAAGATTAAGAAAATGTCGTTTTTATGATGGGAATTATTATGACTCAATTCGTATGGGGTTATTGCGAGAAGAGTGGAATGAATTCTTAGAAAAAGATGGTTTAATCGTAGTATAGAAAATATGAAATAATCTATTTAAAAAAATTGCTTATGTAACTAAAGCACTGCGTTCGTTACATAAGAAGTCTATATTCTAAAGATAAGAGGATATAAGAATGAGTAAAATGTTTTTAAATATAGTAATAGAAAACACAGAATATACTCTTGAAGAAGATAGATGGTACATCTTTGAATTTAAATCTGGTTATGAATTAGGAAATTCAAATAATCCATTTTCAAAAGTTCAAATGATGAATATAGCATTCGAAGGAGCAAATGGAGAAACTTGTTTTTTTGTTTTCCATGAGGAAACAAATGAAGATTACCTAATAGGTGTTGATGAACTAATTTCAATCGCAAATATTTAAACTGTAATGCAACTAATGCAATAATTTAGTTGCATTAGAACTATATAATTATATTATTTTAATGAGGTGAATTAATGGATTTTATTTCAGGGGGATATTACATTATAGCTCCTACTATTAGACAAGAATATATGGATAAAGAAATAATCCCTAATAGAATTGTGTCAGTAAGTGAGTGCATTTGTGATATGCATCCTGAAATCAATATATTTTGGGGTGGTTCGAAGGTAAATAAACTAAAATACATTAAAGATCTTAATATTTCGGAAGTTAAATACAAAGAGATGGAAAAATGGATCCAAGATAAGTTTGACTTGAGAGAATTCGAATATCCTCAAATCTTACCATCATTAAATATAGCAAATGAGTTTTTTAGCACATTTTTAAGTGATGTAAAAGACTTAAAAATAATAGGTATTGGACTACCTAATAATTATTTAGAAAGTTTTTTAGATGAGGAAGACACAATAATTAAGACCTCAGAGGAAAGAACTGGCCTAGAGAATATTCTACTAAGGAAAGAATTTATTGTTGATGGAACTACTTCAATAAAAGGCTATGAGATCTTAGGGTATGAAACAAATACATTCCATTCTTATTTGTGTAACGGATTAGAAAATGAGTTTAAAAATCAGTTTGATTTTTCATTAAATAAAAATGGTTTTATTAAATCACTTGCTGAAGCAGAGAGATGTTGTGACATTGCAAATGACGAAAAACTTGGAACTGAACCAGTTTATTGGCTTCCTTGGGCTATTTTTGAATACGAATCTTATTGAATTAACGCATGTTTTAGTTGAATTTCATGATCGACTATATAGTCGATTTTTTTTTGTTTAATTGGCATTTTAACTTAAATAAATAGGATAATTTGCTTTGGAAATTCAAAGTAGATTATTGTTAAAAATTAAACAGATCCATTAAAAAAACTAACAACCAAAGTGAAAAAATGATTATTTTTTAAATGTAATTGTTGGATTTTTGTTCACATTTATTTACATAATAAGTGTGTTATGATTGTGCTAAGTTAGTAATAGAAGTAGGAGAACTAGATTGAAATCTAAACAAAAAATAGTTCCATCATTATCATCAAATTCAGTCTATCTTGGATTATTGTTAGCTTTAGTAGGTGGCTTTTTAGATGGGTATACTTTTATAAGTAGAGATGGTGTATTTGCCAATGCGCAAACAGGAAATCTTGTGCTTTTGGCAATAAATCTATCATTTGGAAATTGGAAAAACTCTGTTGATTATATTTTACCTATTATAGCCTTTATTCTTGGTGTTTTAGTTGCTGAATCCGTTAAACATCCACGTTTAAGAGAGCTATTATACAGCTATAGACGTTCAATTCTCTTATTAGAATGTAGTGTATTATTGATTGTAGGATTATTACCTAGTAGTGTACCTAATATAGTTGTAACTGTTTGCATCTCCTTTGTCTCATCATTACAAATTTCAACTTTCACCCATTTAGATAAATGGACATACAATTCAACTATGACAACCGGTAATATTAGAATTGCTTCACAGGCAGCGTATACAGCATTTGTAAATCATGACAAAGAAGCAAAAACAAAATTTAAAGAGTTTCTCGTTATTATCTTTTCCTTTTCATTTGGCGCATTGTTTGGGAGTCTTTCGACTAAGTATATTGGGAACCAAGCTGTTTGGATTGCTGCAGGAGTATTAATTGTAGCGTTAATCTTATATCACAAAGACAAAGGTTATTTTAGAAAGAAACTCCATTAATTTAAAAAATGAGCCCTTTTTCGGGGCTCATTTTAGTCATCTTATTTGAAAAACTGTATGAAACAAACAATAATAAGTGCAAATAAAATAGAAGGTAACATATTTCCAATTTTTATTTTTATTAAACCTAAAGAATTCAAACCAAGAGCGATTAATAAAATTCCTCCTGTACCTGAGATTTCAGCAATAATTGAACTTAATAAATGCTGTGTTACTAGATTCGGTACAAATGAGGCAAAAATGGCAATGAATCCTTGATAGATTAACACTGGGACAGCAGAGAATAACACGCCAATGCCAAGAGTCGAAGTTAAAATGATTGATAAAAATCCGTCCATCATTGATTTTGTATATAAAATTTCATGATTATGACGAAGTCCGCTATCTAGTGCTCCAAGTATAGCCATTGCGCCAACACAGAATAATAAAGTGGACGTAACAAATCCTTTAGAAATAGAGCCTTCGCTTTTAGAATGAAATTTACTTTCGATAAATAAACCTAATTTATCTAATTTACTTTCGATATCTAGCCATTCTCCTACAACCGCACCTAGCGATAAGCTGAAAACGACGATTAGAACTTGATTTGTTTTCATAGCTAAAGTAAATCCTATGACAATAATTACGAGAGAAATTGACTGAGTTACTAGGTTTTTCATTCGATCTGGAATTCTTTTAATAAACAAACCTAGTAAAGAGCCAAAAATAATAGCTGCTGCATTAACAATTGAACCGAGTAGTACCATAATTATCCCCTTTAACTTACATATAATTAATCTATTTTTAAAACTATTTTTCCGATATTTAAATTGTTCTCCATTCGCGTATGAGCTTCATTCACTTCTTGCCAACTATACACAGAATCAATAATCGGTTTTATTTTCTTATTCGTAAAAAGTGGTAAGACATATTTTTTGAATTGATTTGTTAAATAGATTTTTTGCTCAAGTGTTTGTGAACGCAAAGTACTCCCTATAATGGAAATTCTTTTTGTCAAAAGTGGTAATAAGTTCACATCGTTCACTTTAACTCCACCCATTGTACCAATCAAAATTAGTCTACCATTACTATTTAATGATTGTAAGTTTTGATGGAAATAAGATGCACCAACAAAATCTAAAATGACGTCTACTCCTACATGATCAGTAACTTTTTCGACTACGGTTTTAAAATCTTCATTTTTATAGTTAATCACATGGTTTGCACCTAAATCAGTACAAGCTGCAAGTTTCATTTCATTCCCAGCAGTAACGATTGAACTTGCACCAAATTCTCTTGCAAGCTGAATAGCAGCAGTCCCAACACCACTAGCTCCGGCATGAATTAATACAGTTTCATTTTCTTTTAATCTACCTAATTCAAATAAATTTAAATAAGCTGTCAAAAACACTTCGGGTATAGCCGCAGCCTCTTCGAACGAAAAATGATCTGGAATTGAAATTGCCAAATCTGAAGGAATAGATACATACTGCGCATAACCTCCGCCTGGCAATAAACTACAAACACGATCTCCTACTTTCCAGTCTGTTACATTAGACCCAACTTGTTCAACAATCCCTGACATTTCTAAACCTAAAATAGGTGATGCGCCTTTAGGTACGGGATACTTACCATGTTTTTGAAGTAAGTCAGCTCGATTAATAGCCGTAGCATGAACTTTAACAAGTAGCTCATTCTCACCTAAAACAGGCATCTGATAATCGTCAATAAATAAATGCTTTGATTCATCAATTTGAACTGCCTTCATTCTAAAAACCCACCTTTAATTAATTTAATTCCTATCATACTATATAACTAATCGAAAGAATATTTTAAAAACTCGGATTGATGAAATTTGTATATTTTTCCTACTCACTTTTTTAAAATTAATTTTGGAGGAAAAATTTTAAAAAAACTTCGAACTTTAATCGGTTTTTAAGTGTATATAGAGTATGTGGTGAAAGGAGGAGAAATAGTGTCTGAGAGAATTGACAAAAATCGTTTAGAAGAATTATTTAATAATCACTCGTCAATGGTGTATCGTACCGCTTACTTTTTAACAAAATCAAAAGTATTGGCAGATGATATTACGCAAGAGACGTTCATTCGCATCATAAAAAAATTCCATCTGTTTGATCAAACAAAAGCAATTGAACCTTGGATTTATCGAATGACAGTAAATATCACCCGTAATATGATACGTATGCAAAAAATTAAGAAACTTTTCGGCATTCATTATGATGTTCCAACTGAAAATGAAGTTGAACAATCGATTTTACAAAATGAAATGGAAGATCATCTATGGATAGAGATAAATTTATTACCCCAGAAGAGTAAGGAAGTGATCGTTCTTCATTATTATTTAGAACTTAAATTAGATGAAGTGGCGGTCTCTTTAAATATTCCGATTGGTACATGTAAATCAAGGCTTAATTACGCGCTGACAAAATTAAGAAATCGTTTATCGAAAAACGAACTGTTTAAAGTAGAAGAAAAACTGAAGGAGGGAGAACTTAGTGGTGGAAAACAATCCTATTTCTGAAATGAAACACACTCTTCAGAAGAAGTTAGATCAACATAATTCTTCCGTCACATATGAACGAATATGGAATAAAGCCAATTCAAATTGGGGGTATAATCGAATTCGAAAACCGCTTGTTTCAGTTGGGATTCTTTTATTTCTGGCTTTTACAATTTTTATTAACTCACCAATTAAAAAGGGACTAAAAGAAGACATAGGAATTACAAATGAATCGAAAAGTACTTCTGCAGATGCTAGTATTGGACTATTAATAGTAAACGGGGCAGGTTATCGGTTTGAAGGAATTTTACATAGTAAGGAAATTATACTTAAAGACCAAATTGGTGTAGTTCAAGAAGTTGTTAAAAATAATACGATTCCGAAAGACAATTTTTCCTCTAACATGTTAAATGTTGGAGATAAAATTTTTTTAACGAATGAAGACCCGAAAGTCATTATTGTAAAACAAGAGGACGGAACAATCTTAAAGTTTGTAGAAACTGAAAAATGAATGATGACTTTTTTAATAAAATTTTGAGTCCAATTTGAAAATAGGGAGTGTCCAATATGTCAAAATTGTTAAGTGTATCGATACTTTTTTTCTTTCTCATTTTCACTGGATGTTCAGCAAATAATGGAATGAAAGGGAATAAGCCTCCAAAAACAATGGTTCAAGTGGAGAATCAAACATATGATACGATTTTAGGTACATATTGTTGGCAATCGAAAAGACAGGGAGAATGCGTTGATACGGCTGGACCGGTCGAGCTGCTTAAGGAGAGAAAGCCGATTGAAGTAAAACCTGGCGAAACCGTTAAAATTATAATGGATTATTATCCCAAACCAAATGAAATCCACTTAAGTCAAATAAATAATAATAATGAAATTGAAATAGAATTAGTGAAGAATCAATTTTCAGCACCTATTAATAAAGGAGTATATTATTACTCATATGGAGTATATTGGATGGATAAAAAAGAAGAGCACTTATCACATGGCGATGCTTTTTATGCTTTTGCTTTAGAGGTAAAATAGAACGTTTTTCGTTAGAATAAGAAAGGGTATGTTTTGAAAAATATTAATCAAAACATACCCTTACTAGATTACTAATTTATTCTTCTGTAGGATTTTTTGGACCATCAAGATCTAATTGATAAAAGGACAAGTCAAGCCATCTATTAAATTTATAACCTGCCTTTTTAATAGTACCTGAATAAACAAATCCGAAGTTTTTATGCATGGCAATACTTTTTTCATTATCTGCATCAATTCCAGCAATTAAAGTCATATACTCTCTTTCTTTGGCAATTGAGATTAATTCTTTCATTAATGAAGTGGCAATACCCTTTTTTCTGTATTCATTATTTACATAAACTGAATGCTCAATCGAATATTTATAGGCCGGCCAAGCTCTAAAGGGCCCGAATGTAGCAAATCCAACGACTTTTTGATCAAGTTCGCAAACTAGTATTGGAAACCCTTCATCCATCTTTTGTTCAAACCAAATTTGTCTGCTTTCTAGCGTTTGTGGTTTATATGTATAAACAGCAGTTGTATTAAGAATAGCATCGTTATAAATCTCTAAAATGTCATTTAAATCATTTTGAGTAGCTTCCCTAATCATTTTTTCTTTCCCCCAAATTTAATTTGTTATCTCTTCTTATTTTAGAACTTTTTATACAGACCGTAAAATTTTTTCATATTATAATTCTTGTTCCTTAGGAAACTATCTTCCAATACGTGAAATAGAGGATATTCATTTACCGGTTATTCTCTATTTCATTATTTGACATAAATGTTCAAGAAGGAATCTAGTCTATTTTCGTTGAATTAATTACAAATGATTTTTCAGACTAATGTGGTAACAGCTGATAAAAACATTTATATAGGTTATTGGTTAGCATCAAAGTTTAATAGATTTAGATTTAAATGTAGCAATTAGAACATAGGAGTATTTAAATTTATTGAAGAGTACTCTTCCTAGTCTGATTTATATTTATCAAACACTTATTTATTAGAAGAAATTAAGCAGTTGGATTTCTAAAGGTAAGTATAAAGGAGCGAGGAAGTTAAAATGAACCAATCCTATTTTTATTTAAAACTAGAAACACATCAATTACATATGTCTTATAAAAATGAAAAACGTCGCGTGCGTGTTTTATTGCCGAAAAATTATGAAGAAGACAAGGATCAAAATTATCCAGTTGTCTATATGCATGATGGTCAAAATATTTTCTATAGTAGTGAATCTTATAGTGGGTATTCATGGAAAGTGATTCCGGCAATTAAACAAAACCCTGATTTACCGAAGATGATTGTTGTTGGGATCGATAACGGTGGACAAGACCGAATTAATGAATATACGCCTTGGAAAATTACTGAAAGCCCTCTTCCTGAAGATTATGAACTAGGTGGGAAAGGCGCGGAATTTGCTGATTTTGTCATGACAGTCGTGAAGCCGTTCATTGATAAGCAATATCGAACTAAATCGGATAAATATCATACAGCGGTGATTGGTAGCTCACTTGGAGGAAATATTTCGGCTTTTATGGGTGTTGAATATAAAGATCAAATTGGTGGTTTAGGTATTTTTTCTTTAGCCAATTGGATTACAAGTAAAGCATTTGATCAGTATATTGCTAGTAAAGAGCTAGATCCTGAACAGCGAGTGTATATTCAAGTCGGTACTCAGGAAGGCGATGATACTGATCGACAATTGATGTATGGAAATATGAAGCAAGCATATATTGATTGCTCGCTTAAGTATTATATACAACTGATAAAAGGCTCTGTTCCAATTGATAGCATTTGTTTAAATATTTTTGCAGATGAAGTACATGATGAAAAAGCTTGGGCAAAACACTTACCAGAATGTTTATTTTTCTTAAGTGAGAAATGGTCTTAATTGAACTAAATAATGACAATTGACTTAAATTTGATATATCTTACTTATTTTTAAAAGGCTTAGATTAATTTTATATTGAAATATATTGTATCAATAATCTATTTTTTCATAGTAAGAAAGGAGCATTTTTATGAATTATATTTTGATCTCTCCATTTTATCCAGAAAATTTCCAGGCATTTGCTCATCGTTTGAAAGCCGCAGGTGTTAATGTATTAGGTATTGGCGAAGAGCCATATGACCAATTAGGTTCCAAACTACAAAACTCTTTAACAGAATATTATCGTGTGAATAATTTAGAAGATCTAGATGAAGTGAAACGTGCTGTTGCATTTTTATTTTATAAACATGGTCCGATTGATCGCATTGAATCCAATAACGAATACTGGCTAGAACTTGATGCACAGTTGCGAGAACAATTTAATGTATACGGAAATAAACCGAGTGACTTGAAAAAAGTTAAATATAAATCTGAAATGAAAAAGCTGTTTAAAAAAGCAGGTGTGCCTGTTGTAGATGGAAAAGTCGTTAAAACTAAAAATGACTTAACGAAAGCCATTGATGAATTAGGACTGCCAGTTATTGCTAAACCGGATAATGGTGTTGGATCAGCTGCAACTTTTAAATTATGTTCAGAAGAGGCTGTACGCCATTTTGAAGAAGTATGGGATGAAGAACAAGTGTACTTCATTGAACCATATGTCGAAGGAGGCGTGCTTTGTACATTTGATGGTTTAGTCGATCAAAAAGGGAATATTGTTTTCCAAACAAGCTTTACATATAATGTGCCAACTCTGGAACTTGTTAAAGGTCAGTTGGATTTAGCTTATGTGATTCAAAAAGAAATTGATCCTAGGCTCGAAACTTATGGGAAGGCAATTGTGAAAGCTTTTGGGATGAAAGAACGCTTTTTCCATATTGAGTTTTTTAAATTAGAAGATGGGGGTTATGTTGCACTTGAATATAATAACCGCTTAGCTGGAGGATACACGATAGATATGTACAATTTTGCATACTCTATAGATTTATTTGCTCAGTATGCTTCTATTGTGACAGGTGAAAAAATTAAGGAATCCGATATCGAAAACCAGTATTGTGTCGGTATAACACAGCGTGATGCATATGAGTATAACCACGATACAAATGCTATTTATGAACAATTTGGCGACCGCGTGAAGTTTGAAAAGCGTATTCCAGATGCGTTTGCGGAACTACAAGGAAATCAATTTTATGCGATTAATGCAGATTCGCAGGAAGAAGTCGATGACATTATTCGTTTTGTACATGAACGTAAAAATTGCAGCATTGTAAACGTATAAGGATAGGAGATTTTTCAATGAATATAGAACATTTAAGCCATTGGAGTGGAGAATTAGGACGCGAAATGCAGTTAAACAGATATGGACATAGTGGCATGCCAATCCTAGTTTTCCCTTCATCTGGGGGGACTCATTTTGAATACAATAATTTTGGAATGATTGATGTGTGTCATGACTTTATTGAATCTGGTAAAGTTCAGTTTTTTACACTGTCTACTATAGATAGTGAAAGTTGGCTACACGACTCAAAATCAGTACATGACCGTGCATTAGCCCATGAAGCATATGATCGTTATGTGATTTCAGAAGCTATTCCATTTATTAAACATAAAACAGGTTGGTTTGATCCAATGATGACAACGGGATGTAGTATGGGGGCATATCATGCATTGAACTTTTTCCTAAGACATCCGGATGTTTTCCAAACAACGGTTGCACTTAGCGGTGTTTACGATGTACGTTTCTTTTTTGGGGACTACGGAAATGATCCTCTTGTATACGAAAATTCACCAAGTGATTACATATGGAACCAAAATGACGGCTGGTTTATTGATCGATACCGTTCAGCAGATATCATATTATGTACCGGGCTAGGTGATTGGGAACAAGACGGGCTGCCGTCGTACAAAACATTAAAAGAAGCCTTTGAAGAAAAACAAATTAAAGCATGGTTTGATGAGTGGGGCGAAGATGTTTCGCATGACTGGGTTTGGTGGCGCAAACAAATGCCGTATTATTTAGGGGAATTATTTAAATAATAAATCATAAAAACATCAGTTTTTTTAAGATAAGATTTTTATTGAAACTTAAAAGAAACGAAACTTTGGCAATAAGCACTTAATACTTTATAGGGCTACTTTATTTAGGTAGCTCTTTTTATATTTTAATATTAAAATATTATAATTTATTCAACTAACACTTGTATTAACCTATCTAAAAGTGATTATAGCTACCGTTTATGATTCTTTTAGTTACTCATATTCTCTTCACCTTAAAATAACAAATGACTAACTCAAGTTTAGTGAGACATTAGCATGCTAATTAACAATTTCTAATTGAGGTATGATAGTGAGAAGAAATTATATTTTAACAGGGGGTAATGAAAATGAATATTTTGTATGATGAAACTTATACTTCCAATGACGGGAAGAGAACAAGCAGGAATATTTGGTATGGAGATGCCGATCTAACTGTTGAAGGTGAATTTGGAAAAGTCATTAATCTGAATGAAGATTTTATGGATAATCTATGCGAAATAATAAAAAATGACTTATCTAATGCAGCAAATAAGGCTACTGAAACGAACTGGTATTTTTATGGAAGTGGTGTAACTCTGGACACTATTGGAGACAATATCCGTCCAACAATTATGGTTCGTGAGAGGTCTGACGAATATATCACTAATTTTAATATGAGTGACCACGATTTTGCTGTTAATATCGATGCTATTCTGCTGTTTAAGGCGGATTTTGAAAAACGTTTAGTTAGTCAATGAAGAGATATTACTCTAAATAAATTTACATACTATTCGAGGGGAATGATTTCATAATGAAATCATTCTCCTTTTTTATCAGGTGGGAATCTTTTTTGGAAAGGAAAAGAATTTTTAATAAGTACAGGTTGTGGCTAATTACACTAAAAAATCAATCAAAAAATCGACAATATTTTAACTGATTGATAAGTTGTAATAATTTAATAAACTGTATGAACTAGTGTATGATAAGTAAATTACTATAAATGTTTAATTTTTATAGTTAAGGAGCGTTTGTTAATGGATTTCCACAAATTTAAGAAGGACTCCCTAACGCAATATAAATGACTAAAGTGAAATCTTTAAATATCAATTTCGAAATTAATAAGGTGAAATAAATGATTGTAAATACACTAAATGAAGTAAATAAGTTAATTACAGAATGGCAAACAGCAATTGAAGCGGAACGAAATTATTTGAAATTTCATGGTGGGAGAAGTTATACCCTTTCTAAGGGGACTCCTCTATACCAAATTGGACAAAGTACGGTGATCTTGTTTACGATTTATGCAGAAATTTTTGCCCCAGAAGGAACGCCGGTTCGAATAAAAATAGAAAATCAAGAGTATCAAGGTGAATTGTTGTCATTTAAAGGCTCTCAAGTTGAAATTAAAATAAATGAAAGAATTACTTCAACAATTCCATATGCAGAACTTTTTAATGAACCATGGGAGTTACTAGATCAATTAATTGAAAGACTTGAGGAAATAAAAGATTATCGTAGTAAACAAAAAAGAATTATGAAGCTAATGAATGCTGATTCAACCGCTAAACATTTAAGTAAAATGAAGAAAGAAGTTTCAACAAAGCAGGAGTTAATTTATCGTTCGTTTTATAATGCAACAACATATATATGGGGTCCACCAGGTACTGGGAAATCTTATAATTTAACGAATATTATTTTAAAACATTACGAAAAAAATAAGTCCGTTTTAGTAATAGCTCATTCTAATGCTGCAGTAGATGTATTAATGAAAAATGTAATTCATGAATTAGAACAGAAAGATAAATGGAAAAGTGGCGAGATTGTCCGCTATGGGTATACAAAAGATGAAGTATTATTACAACATGAAGACGTCCTTTCTTCAAAGCTTGTAGAAGTAAATGGAAGTATAAATCAATATGAGTTGGAAAATTTAGATGAACGAAAGCACTCGATGTTAAGGAAAGCTAGAAGAGGTGCAGCCTCAAAAAAAGAATTAGATGATTTAAGTAAAATTCAAAATAAGTTAAATAAAATTCGAGGGGAAATTCGTGAAAAAGAAAAGGAATTGATTGATCAAGCAAAAGTGATTGGAACTACATTATCAAAATGTTCAATAGATCCTTTAATCTATTTACGCCAGTTCGATTTAGTGATTGTTGATGAAATTAGTATGGCGTATACACCACAAATCGCCTTTGCTTCAACATTAGGGAAAAGAATTGTTGTATGTGGAGATTTTAAACAATTACCACCAATTGCATCATGTTTTCATAATGAATTTGTGAAAAAATGGCTACAAGAAGATTTATTTCACCATACAGGAATTGTCCAAAAAATAGAAAATGGTGAACAATTAATTAATTTAGTTTTACTGAATCAACAAAGGAGAATGCATCCGGCCATTTCTGGATTTACAAATAAAGAAATCTATCATTCGTTAGTGTTTGATCATCCTTCTGTAAAAAAAAGACAGGAAATCGCTAAACATAGACCGTTTCCAATGGAAGCAAATAGTTTAATAAATTCACAATTTCTTAAAACTTATGCATTAAAAGATTCAAATACGAATTCTAGATATAATTTAGGCTCTGCGATTATTGCAATTCAATGTATTCTTTCAAGTATAGTAGATGGGGTCAAGTCAATTGGAATTGTTACGCCATATAGAGCACAGGCAAAGTTACTTACCGCACTCCATAAAGAGATGATCGGCAAAACAAAATATCGAGAATTGCCAATACAAATCGCAACAGTTCACCGATTTCAAGGAGCGGAGTGCGACGTAATCATTTTTGATTCAGTTGATACGAAACCACAATATTCTCCTGGATTACTACTAACAGATCAAAACAGTGAAAGATTAATTAATGTTGCTTTGACTAGAGCTCGAGGCAAATTTATTCATATTGCAGATATTCCATTTATAAAAAGTAAAACAAATTCAAAAAAGACGATTAATAAGTTAATTCATTTCCAGATGGATAATGAATACAAGGTGAGTAAAGAAGAGTTTGAAAAGGTTTTTTCAAAGAGTATATCAAAGAGGTTAAGACTGTTTTCAAATGATTCCATAGACATGAAAAATGAATTAGTAACTGATCTAAAAAATGCTAACAAAAAAATAGTTGTCTCCATGCCTAATTTATCTGAAATGTCTTTGGAAATACGAAAACTTATCAATGAAGTTGAGATACCTATTCTCTTTATAAGTGAATCGTATTTTGAAAATCAAAAAAATAGAAGTTTTATTAAAAAAGATCAAGTTCAACCTTTCATTATGATTGATAATGAAATTTTATGGTATGGTATACCCTTGTCAAATGTTAGTTTAAACCAATCAAATAACTCTGCGAGATTGAATTGTCCTTTAACATGTCAAATATTAAAAGGATTTATCGATTATTAAAAGTTACATAGAGCGTATTCTATGTAATTTTTTTTATTCTTATTAAATAATTTATTGCATAAATTAATAATAAAATGCTACGGGATAGGTGAATAAATGGTCGATCGATCGGTATTTTCTAAATTGTCTATGCCATGTGCTTTTTTAGATTGGGATGCTTTTGTTCAAAATGTGGATGATATTGCAGCTAAATCAAACGGTAAGAAAATACGAATTGCTACAAAATCAATTCGTAGTGTACAAGTTTTAAAATATATATTAGAGAGCAATGATTGTTATGAAGGGCTAATGTGTTATAACCCCCATGAAGCAGATTTTCTTGCTGAAAATGGATTCGATAATTTGTTAATTGGTTATCCAACAGTTGATGTAATAGGATTAAATAAAATTGCATTACAAATAAAAAAGGGTAAAAAAATCATTTGTATGGTGGATCAGACTGAACAAATTAGTATGATTGAAAAGATTGCAGCAAAAAATGAGATTGTTATTCCACTTTGTATCGATATAGATATGAGTACATCATATTATGGGTTTCATTTTGGAGTTAGGAGGTCACCAATAAAAGAACCTAGAGATTTAGTACCTCTACTAACCCATATTTTGCAATCATTGAACGTCCGCTTAGAAGGAATTATGGGATATGAGGCGCAAATTGCGGGTGTTGGTGATGACGCTAAAAATAAGTTTATTAAAAATAAAATAATACAGTTTTTAAAGACGAAATCATTAGGTGAAATAGCGAAAAAACGAAGAGATATTGTTAAATACATTGAAAAGGATGGCTACCATCTTGAGTTTGTAAATGGTGGAGGAACTGGAAGTCTTCATTCGACGACAAAGGAAAAAGTGGTTACAGAAGTAACAGTAGGCTCTGGATTTTACGCTCCAACATTATTTGATGAATACAGAAATTTTCAATATCAACCAGCAATAGGCTTTGCTTTACCAATCATTCGAAAACCAGCAGATAAGATTTTTACATGCACAAGTGGAGGATTTATCGCTTCAGGTGCTGTAGGAAAAGAAAAATTACCAACTCCATATTCCCCAGATCATTGTACTTTATTACCACTAGAAGGTGCTGGTGAAGTTCAAACCCCAGTTTTTTATTCAGGTCATGAAGATTTAAAAATAGGAGAAGCAATTTTATTTAGACCAAGTAAGTCTGGTGAAATTGCTGAGCGTTTTTCTCATTTATATGTAGTAAGTAAAAATAAGATTATCGACCGGTTCACAACATACAGAGGAGATAGGGGGTGCTTCCTATGAAAAGTATGTTATGGAAAAACTGGTCTGGAAGTGTAAAGTTTAAACCGAATCAAGTATTTTATCCTTCATCGATTGAAGAAGTTGTTAACCTCGTTAAAAAAGCTAACTCGGAAAATAAGAAAATAAGAGTAGTAGGTTCATGTCACTCATTTACTCCACTAATTTCAACAAACGACTATTTACTGTCACTAGATAATTTAAATGGTGTTATTTCTATCAACAAAGAGGAACAAATTGCCGAAGTTTGGGCTGGAACTAAGCTTGAACAATTAGGAAATGAATTATATGAATCAGGTTTTTCACAAGAAAACTTAGGTGATATAAATGTTCAATCGATTGCAGGAGCATTTTTAACGGGTACGCATGGCACAGGAATTGATCACGGAATTTTATCTACGCAAATCGAAGAGATGACAGTAGTATTACCATCTGGTGATCTATTAGATTGTTCAAAGACAAAAAATACAGATATTTATAGGGCAATTGGCGTATCGTTAGGTCTACTTGGCATAGTTGTTAAATTTAAAATTAGGATAAAGCCTGCTAAAACGTATCGTTTTGAGAGTAAAAAAATAAAGATTGATGAAGTTTATAGTAATCTACTAAATTTGAAAAAAGAAAATGAACATTTTGAGTTTTACTTATTCCCTTATTCTGATCAAGTTCAAGTAAAGATAATGAATGAAACTAGAACGAAGAAACATTCATTTAAATTTGAGAAATGGAAGGTAGCAACCATTGAAAATAAAGCATTCTGGTTATTAAGTGAATTTAGTAGAAACTTTCCAAAAAGTAGTTCTCAAATTAGTAAAATAAGTGGTAGCAGTGTTCCAAATTCAAGAATGGTCGGACCGAGCCATGAATTATTTTCAACAACTCGAAATGTAAAATTTAACGAAATGGAGTACAGTATTCCAGCTGAATATATGAATGATGCGACTTTAGAAATACAAGAAGAAATAAAAAATAAACGTTTTAACGTCCATTTCCCAATCGAATGTCGATTCGTACAAGGAGATAATTTTTTAATAAGTCCTGCTTCGATGCGTGATTCAGCGTATATCGCGATCCATATGTATAAAGGAATGCCGCATCAAGACTATTTTAATAGAATAGAAGAAATTCTTCAAAGCTATAACGGCAGACCACATTGGGGAAAAATGCATTCAATGAATTTAGAAAGACTAAATCACTCGTATCCATCATTATCTAACTTTCTTACTATTCGAAGTCAATTAGATAAGAATAATATTTTTGTGAATGCTTATTTAGCGAAATTATTTAAGATTGAATAAAGTTGTTGGTTAGATGACTTGCTGTTAAATAATTTAATAGTATCAGCTGTACTACCTTAATTATATAAGAGGTTAAATTAAAAAGTACGAACATTAAGTGAATAAATTTGGAAAACTCGCTCTAAATAATAGATAGATTTAAAATGACTGAACAAGCTTCAGTCATTTTTTTATGAAAATCTAATTGAAAATATTTATCAATTGTATTATGATAAGTGATGAGAAGAATTATCAATATCAATTACATATATTTAATTTAGATTTTTTCGGGGGTATTTTCATGAAGAAGCAAACTACAATGATCGCAATTTCTCTTGCTACTAGTTTAATGATGGCAGGTTGTGCACAAAAAAGTGAAGAAGCTAGTAACGTAAAAAAAGAATCAAAAGTAGAAGCAAAAATAAATTTAGATTCTGAGATTAATAATTATAGAGATTTCGTTGTATCTCAAACGGAAGAGTTCGTATCAAATACACAGAAGTTCGTTGATGCAATTAATGCAGGAAACATGGCAGAGGCAAAACGTTTATATCCAATTAGTCGTTCATATTACGAAAGAATTGAACCTGTAGCAGAATCATTTGGGGATTTAGATCCAAAAATTGATGCCCGTGAAGGTGATGTACCTGCAAATGAATGGACTGGTTTCCATAAAATTGAGCAAGTTCTTTGGGTTCAAAATACAACAAAAGGTCTTGAAAAATATACAGAACAACTTATGAAGGATGCGAACTATTTAAGAGCAAAAGTAGAAACAGCTGAAATTGATCCTGTATTATTTGTAACTGGTCCTGTTGAATTATTAAATGAAGTATCATCTTCAAAAGTTACTGGTGAAGAAGAGCGATATTCTCATACTGATTTAGCTGATTTTGCAGCTAACGTGGAAGGTTCAGATAAAATCGTTCAATTATTATCAGAAAAACTAAAAGCAAAAGATGCTGATTTAGCTAAAACAATTGAAACTAGATTCAATGATTTAATGACAACATTAAATACTTATAAAAAAGGTGATCAGTACGTTGATTATAAACAGTTAAAAGAAGATGAAGTGAAAAAATTGGCTCAACAAGTAGATGCATTAGCAGAACCGATTTCTCAAGTTGGGTCAACATTAGGGGTTAAATAATATGAAAAAATTAGAAACGAATAAAGTTTCTAGAAGAGATGCATTAAAACTTATTGGAGTTGGTGGGGCTGGTATACTTATTGGTGCAACTGGAATTGAAACAGCTACTGAAAAGGTAACTAATTTCTTTTCACCAGCAAAAGCGGATGCAAGAGAGATACTTCCGTTTTATGGTAAAAAGCAACAAGGTATTACAACTCCTGCTCAAGATTTTATGTATTTGGCGTCATTTAAACTAGAAACTACTTCAAAAGCAGATGTCAAAACAATGTTTAAAAAATGGACTGAAGCAGCAGCTTTAATGAGTGAAGGAAAGGAACTAGGTGATTCAGATTTTCCTTCATCACCACCAATTGATACGGGGGAAGCAACAGGTTTACAACCAATGAAGCTTACGTTTACATTTGGAGTTGGCCCTTCATTTTTTGACCGATTATCAATTCAATCTAGTAAACCATCGGGGTTAAAAGATTTGCCTCATTTCCCTGGTGATGATTTGAGAGAGGAATGGAACGGTGGAGACATCGTAGTTCAAGTTTGTGCAAACGATCAACAAGTTGCTTTTCATGGTGTAAGAAACTTAATTCGAATTGGACGTGGGACTGTTAGTTTAAAATGGATGCAGCACGGTTTCCAACGTTCATCTGGAGCGGATCCATCTGGTAGTACACCTAGGAACCTAATGGGTTTTAAAGACGGTACTGGAAATCCAGATACAAAAGATGAAAAAGAAATGAATTCACATATTTGGGTACAAAATGGCGATGGCCCAGCTTGGCTAACAGGTGGTTCTTATTTAGTTGCAAGGCGTATACGTATCCGTGTTGAGGAATGGGATCGCAGTTCATTACAAGATCAAGAACAAACATTTGGTCGTCACAGATCATCTGGTGCACCAATCGGTGAAAGTAGTGAATTTGCTAAAATCGATTTAAAGAAAACAGATGATAATGGGAAATTACTGATTCCTGCAGATTCACATGTTGCCTTAGCAAAAGGAAAAGGTAAAATTAAAATTTTAAGAAGATCTTATTCATATACTGACGGTCTTGATATCCAAACGGGAAAATTAGATGCAGGCTTACTATTTGTTAGTTTCCAAAGAGATTTAGAAAAACAATTTATTCCTTTACAAGATAAATTAGCGAAAATGGATTTATTGAACGAATACATTGAACATAATGGTAGTGCAGTATTTGCATGCTTCCCTGGGGTTAAGAATGGAAGCTATATTGGCGAAGGATTACTTTAGGTGAATTGCATGAAAAAAAATATATTTTTAATAGCTAGTTTACTATTTTTTAGTTTAATATTTAGTCCGTTTCATAAAACATTTGCTGAAACTGATATCCAGGAACAAGTACTTTCACATATTGGTAACTCTTTAACAGAAGTTAAAAATGGTGAAAAAGATAAAGTAAAAACAGATTTATTAGCGATTAAAGAGTTAATTAAAAATGAGAAAAAAACTTCAAAATTAACTAAACTTGTTGACCAAGCGATTAAAGATATTGATCAAAATGAACTTGCAACAGTAAAAGATGATATTCGCGGGATCGCTTTTGAAACAGAAAAGTGGATCGAAAATACGAATGATAAAAAAGATCTTTCTCAAATTAATCTGACTAAAATAATATTTCATTTAAATAATGTTAAAACTTTATCAAATGAATCGAATTGGGAAAAGGCACAATCAGAGTATAAGCTTTTTGAAATTGAATGGTCAAAAGTAGAAAATGATATAAGAAAAGCAAACAGTGGTTTTTATGGTTCAATCGAAGCTAATATGATTACTTCTAGGTCAACTTTGTTTACTGAAAATCCTTCAATTACTAAAGTTAATGATTCTTTTACTAAATTAATCGATGTATTGAATAATCCAAGTAGTGACGCAACAAAAGAAGTTAGTATTGAGAAAGCTATAAAACTACTCAATCAAACAATCAATTATGTTGGATCAAATGATACAGAGAAAGCACAAGCAACGTTTAATGAATTTATACAAGATTGGCCATATGTTGAAGTAATGGTTCAATCAAATTCAATGGAATTATATAAGAAGATTGAAAATGATACATCCATTGCTTTAACTCAGTTAACTGAAAAGCCTGAATCTGCTACAACGATGAAAACATTAAAACAAATTCAAAACAATTTAAACTTAGCTACGAAGAAAACATCTTATACGATGTTTGATGCAGGGACAATTGTATTTCGTGAAGGTTTAGAGGCTTTAATTATTATTTCTGCTTTACTAGCATTAGTGTCAAAAGGTAAACAAGAATCAGCACGTAAGTGGATCTTTGTTGGTGGTGCTTGTGGTATTTTAGCTAGTTTAGTAGCCGGTTTATTATTCCAGTTCTTATTATCAAAGATCTCAGCTGGAATTAGTAATCAATTAATTGAAGGAATATCTGGTCTTATTGCTGTTGTTTTCATGTTAACAGTTGGGTTATGGTTGCATAAACAATCCCGCCAACAAGTATATGGAAGTAAGATGAAAGAAAAAGCAAAAGCAGCAATTGCTGGCGGAGGAATTCTTTCATTAAGCTTACTTTCATTTTTCGCAGTATTTAGAGAAGGTGCTGAAACAGTAGTATTTTATATCGGTATGAGTTCTTCAATTACAGCGAAAGAATTGATTACTGGTTTTGCAGGTGGAATCATTTTACTTGTAATAATTGGAATTTTCATCTTAAAAGGAAGCAAATTTATTCCTTTAAAGCCGTTTTTTACAATTGCAAGTTTATGTATTTATTACTTGACGTTTAAATTCATTGGTCAAAGTATACATGCATTACAAGGAATTGGCTATTTGCCTGACCATATGAGTACTATTTTTCCAACAATACCTAAATTAGGGATTTATCCTTCCCTAGAAAGTATCATTCCACAACTAATTTTATTACTATTTGTCATTTGGTTGTTCGTTGGAACAAAAGTTAAAAATAATAGTAAGTCAATTGCTGCTTAAAACAGTATAAGAAAACAGGCATAATTGTCCTTCAAATAGACAATTTATGTCTGTTTTTTATCGTCTTTTCACCTTAGTAATAGTCAAATCAGATTGATGGAATTCATTTAATAAAAAATTGGAAAATTATGAGCTAAAATATTTAAAAATTCTTTTAAAAGAGATAAGATAAGATTAAAGAATTAGATAGGTTTTCATAATAATATTATGTAAACTAGGTAAAGTAAGGAGGATTTTTAATGATTCAAAAAGCTACATTTGCAGGTGGTTGTTTTTGGTGTATGGTAACACCGTTTGAGGATTTACCTGGTATACATAGTATTGTTTCAGGTTATATGGGTGGGGAATTAGAAAACCCTACGTATGAAGAGGTTAAAAAGGGTACTACTGGCCATTATGAAGTAGTTCAAATTACGTTTGACGATGAATTATTCTCATACAAAAAATTATTAGAATTATTTTGGCCGCAAATTGATCCAACTGATCCAGACGGTCAATTCCAAGATAGAGGTTCACAATATCGAGCTGCCATATTTGTTCATAATGATTCACAGCTTAAGGAAGCAATGGAATCAAAAGAAAAATTAATTGAAAGTAATATGTTTAAGAAACCGATCGTAACTGAAATATTACAGGCAACCACTTTTTTTGAGGCTGAAGAGTATCACCAAGACTATCATAAAAAAAATCCAAAACACTATAAAGAAGATAGAGCGATGTCAGGAAGAGACGAATTTATTGAGTCAAATTGGAAAAAGTAGGCAAAAAAACAATAGAAGCTCCATTAGAGCTTCTATTATTTTTAAGGGAGATAGGAATATTTATCTATCCTAAAAATTTTCAATCCTTATATCTGCTCTCGAATGGAGGGATACTATGGAAACAAATCGAAGGCTAGTGACGATCGGGTTATTGGTAGCTGTTACATTGTCTGCGATTGAAGGGACGATTATAACAACTGCCACACCTACCATCACTACTGAATTATCTGGTGTTAAGTTGATGAGTTGGATTTTTGCAGCTTATATGTTGGCAATGACTGTAACGACACCCATCTATGGGAAGTTATCGGATTTATATGGTCGCAAAAACTTATTAATGTTTGGCATCATTTTATTTATTTTAGGTTCAGTTTTATGTGGTTTTTCACAAAATATGGGTCAATTGATATTATTTCGTACAATTCAAGGGCTAGGTGCTGGAGCTGCATTACCTTTAACGATGACAGTAATAAGTGATTTATATCCATACCAAGAAAGGGCTAAAGTACAAGGGTATATTAGTGCGGTTTGGGCTGTTTCAAGTGTAATTGGTCCATTAGTTGGAGGATTTTTTGTAGACTTCATTTCTTGGCGTTATATCTTTTTTATTAATTTTCCATTTGGCATCATTTCTATTATTCTATTTTGGAAATATTATCATCAGAAAATTGACAGTAAAAATACAGTTTCAATTGATTATTTAGGGTCCATCCTTTTTATATTCAGTACTTTATCTGCTTTATATGCTTTAGTTGTAGGAGGAGAGCAACATAACTGGACTTCTCCAAATTTACTTTTCCTTTTTGCTTTTGCAATTATTTTATTTGGGTTATTTCTTTTTGTTGAAACAAGAGCAAAAGAACCATTATTACCACTTTCATTATTCAAAATCAGAAATTTAGTCGTAACATATGCAGCAATGTTTATTGCACATGCGCTTCTAATCTCGATCGAGGTATATTTACCAGTTTATAATCAAAGTGTGTTTGGATTAAGTGCAACACAGTCAGGTTTAATGTTAATTCCACTTTCATTCGCTTGGACATTAGGTTCTTTTTTATCTGGTCGTTTCATTAAGAAAATGAAGGCAAGAAATATTATCCTATTAGGGGCTTTCTTATGTATTATAGGTGCCTTAGGTATGAACTTTTTTCATGATTCAAAAATATTAATTTATCCATTTAATGCATTTTTAGGTCTTGGCTTTGGTTTATCTTTTCCAATTTATATGATCCTAATTTCATCAGCAGTAGGAATGAACCAAAGGGGTATTGCAATTGCCGCAAATTCCTTTTTAAATACTTTTTCGCAAACAATTACCGTTGCTGTGTTAGGAACCATTTTTACAATTAAGGCTTCCGAAGTATTGAATGGTCAAAAATTAATCTTAAATGCTCATAATCAAATCAATCATTTATCGACAGTAAAAGCTGTTACGGCTGGTTTTGAAATCATCACTTTATTTATGGCGGTATTTAGTATTATTACGTTTATTTTCGTCTTTTTTTTACCGTCTGAACAATCTGAAGAAAAAAAGGCTGAAATAGCACACTAATATAGAAAAAGAAAGCTGGGAGAGAATGAACAACACACTTAAAGGGATTTTGTACGGTGTACTTGCATATGTGGTCTGGGGAGTCTTACCAATTTATTGGAAACTAATACAAGATATTTCTCCTTTTGAAATATTAACACATCGTATTATATGGTCTTTTGTAACGTTAATACTTTTCATTCTTCTTACAAAAAAATTAAAGCAATTTAAAATTACTTGGAAGCAAGTTGTAAGTAATAAAAAAGTATTCGTTTCAATGATTGCTATTTCACTATTAATTAGTACCAATTGGCTAATCTATATTTGGGCAGTCAATTCAAATCATATTCTTGATGCAAGCTTAGGTTATTATATTAATCCATTAGTTAGCATTATACTTGGTGTAATCGTATTGAAAGAGTCACTGTCTATTTGGCAAATCGTTTCAGTTTGTTTAGCAACAATAGGGGTAGGATATTTAACAATCATGTCAGGTACTTTACCTATCGTAGCAATACTATTATCTTTAACATTTGCTTTTTATGGATTATTGAAAAAGATTTTAAATATCGATTCTTTTTTAAGCCTTACAATTGAAACATTATTAATTTTTCCAGTGGCCTTACTATACTTTGGTTTTCTAGCTTATAAAGGCCAAGCGGGACTTGTAGAAAGTGCACCAATTGAGCAATTATTTATAGTAGGTGCTGGTTTAGTAACAATTATTCCTTTATTGTTTTTCGGTAAAGCAGCCCAATTAATTCCGTATACTTATGTTGGATTTTTGCAATTTATTTCACCAACAATTAGTTTATTAATAGGGATTTTATTATATGATGAAAGTTTTTCAAAGAAAGACTTTATCTCATTTTCATTTATTTGGTTAGCTTGTATCGTATTTGCGGTCTCTACTACACCGTTTATGAAATCAATTGAACAAAAACTTAAAAATCGAAATAAAAAGCAATCAATATCTGCCTAGAAATAGATTATGTATGTAGCTTTGAAAGGAGTAAAAATGGCTGTAAGTAAAACGAATGCAATGAGAATGTTAGATTCAAAAAAAGTTAACTATACAACCTTAAATTATGACTCGAATGATGGAAAGATTGATGGGGTTTCTGTAGCAAATAAAATAAATAAAGATCCTGAATTAGTTTATAAAACACTTGTATCAATCAGTCAATCTAAGGCGATTTATGTATTTGTCATTCCAGTCGAAAAGGAATTAGATTTAAAATTAGCAGCAAAAGCTGCTGGAGAAAAGAAAGTAGAATTATTACCAGTGAAAGACCTTTTAGCAAGTACAGGATATGTTCGAGGTGGCTGTTCACCAATTGGTATGAAAAAGCAATACCCTACTTTTATTGAAGAATCTGTTAATAATATAGAAGAGATTATTGTAAGCGGTGGAAAAATAGGTATACAACTTCAATTGAATGCAAAAGATTTAATACAATCAACTCGTAGCAAAATAGCAAAAATTTCAAAATAAACGAGTCTTATGAGGGATCCAAATGGTAGGGTATTTTATGTTTTATTTAGTAATCGTTAACATTGTTTCATTCGCAATTATGGGAATTGATAAGTCTCGGGCAAAAAGAAAAGCATGGAGAATTCCTGAACGCATATTATTTTTATTTGCAATTATCGGTGGTTCAATTGGTTCAATTTTAGGAATGTATTATTTTAGACATAAAACAAAGCATCCAAAATTTGTTTTTGGTTATTGGATCATCCTATTTATCCAATTCGTTATCTATTTTTTCTTTCTATAATTTAATGGGATAGTCTTACCTTAATTGTATAAAATATTTTTATGACAATTTAAGGAGGCGAAAGAAATGGGACGTGGAAATGGTGGAAGAAAAAATAACGCTAGTCAAAAACAACCAAACTACGAAGATAAATCAAATTTATCTGAATCAAAAAAAGCACAAAAGTAAAAAAGTTAGCCTGTGATCACTTGGTTGATACAGGCTTTCTTATTGGAAGTGGGGAATTTAAATGCAAAGTGAATGGTTTTCAAGAATTAAAGGAATCGGTATAGATGAGGTCTCAAATGAAAATATGACAATCTATTTTATAAAAGAAGAAGAGTTAAATGAGGCTAAAAAGGACTTAAGTAAAAAAATACAATGGCCAGAAAATTGGTTAATAATTGGCTTCGATGACGAAACAGATGATGTTATTTTCATCAACGAGGAATCAGGGGAAGTATGTACTGCCTATGAATTTGAACGGAAATGGGAAGTTGTTACACTGTATTCAAGTTTGAATGAATTCTTAGCTGCTTATGGATATTGAGCTTTAATAAAATGAGGGTGTTCCAAGATGAACCCCTTTTTTTTATGGGAAAACAGTGTACTGCAAATAAAATCTGAAAATCGCAAATAAAAATAGAGAAACCGCAATTAAAAATAGCAATACTATCTTGCAAATAGATGATGAAAAACTAAAAAAACAGCGGACTGCAAATAAATTCTGAATATCGCAAATAAAAATAGCAAAACTGCAATTAAAAATAGAGAACCGCAAATAAAATAAATAATTACCTGTACCAGTAAGGGTATTATAGCCTTAAAATTGAAATAAAGATGATACTTTGAAATTAGAAACTTGTAAATATGCTCTAATTCTTACTAAATTGTATAAAAATCTTTTAATAATCTTTGAAAAAGAGAGATTTAATTAACTATAAATGAAAAGTGCTGTTGAGATACCTCCGATTACTTTTATCAATTTAGATCAGTACTTAAATAATATTATTCTCGAGAACGTTTTATGATAATTTTCCAAAAGGCTCTGTAAAATCTAAACGTTCTATTATTGAACGTGTTCTTCTCCGTTTTCCACATATGATTCTAAAATAACTTTGTTTTTACTTTTGTAATAATAATACGTTTTATCATCATTTTTTAGTTTGATGCTAACCATCCAATTCTTATCTCCTTGTAAATTCGCAATAAATGGTTCACTGGAAATAATGTCATTCTTTGATATGTTCTTTTCCGTTGTTAGATACTTAGTTACACTTTTCTCAACATTTGACTTTTTATATTGAATATAACTAAATCCAATTCCAATGAAAATTATAAAAATTAATACAAACTTTCCTATTTTCTTCATATAAAACCTCCTAAGTGTCACAATAAAAGAGGCGCCCCCGTGTCAGTTAAACTCACTTTTGAGACAGCCTCTTTAATTACATTGATAAATTTTGAGTTTCACTCACTAACTCTGCTTTAGATTTTTTCTCTTTATTCAATAATCTAGCAAGAATTAAAAGCGAAACCGTTCCGAAAATTAAAACCATATATTGTAGACCAATTGTATCTAAAAATAGCCCTGTACTTAAAAGGACGATCTGAAATGTTACCCTGTCATACATACTTCTAAATGAGAAAAGTCGACCATGATATGATTTGTCAATTGAAGTTTGGAAAACAGTTGAACAAACAGGAAAGAAGCAACCAACTGAAAATCCGAAAATTGCAAATGAGATAAGAGTCATCCAATGGTGATCTGCAAAGAAAAGTGATAGCTGAGCAAAAGCTACTAAAAAAGTTGAAAAGTATAATAATTGCTTATTCGTATATTTTTTTGTTAATCGTTTAATGACAAATGCTCCAATCATAAATGAGATACCTTCACTTGTATAGATAAGGCCTTTAACTGAAGGATCATGTTGAATATCACTTATTTCGATTACCATTAAATTAAATCCACCAAGGAAAAGTACTGGCACTAGGTTTAAGATAAATAAATTTAAGATTGTTGGACTTTTTCTTATGAGTGCAAATATTTCAGCAAATCCTTTGTCTGTTTTAGAATTTTTTGTTTTTTCTACATTAATTGCTTTGATCGTAGGTTCTTCAATTCGTAAAAAGAACGTCATTAAAAATAAAAATGCATATGCTAGCATACTCATTCCATATACATTCGTGAGACTAGTTGATACAACTAAAATACCACCAATTGAAGTTCCGGCAATTCTGGATATTGTAGAAATATTCATATGAATCCCATTTAAAGTTAATAACTGTTCGTTTTTCACAATCATTGGTATAACAGCTTGAAGCGCTGGGAAGTAAAATGCGGCAGAAATTTGCAGCATAACTAAAAATAAGACCATGAAAATAATACTTTCGTATTGTATTGCAAAAAACATCAGAATTACACTTAAAGTTCGACCTAAACCACTAATTAATAAAATCCTTTTCTTTGAATATTGATCAATTAACCGTCCAGCCAACGGACCAACAAAAACTCCAGCTAATAAGCCGAAAAAAAGAATTAACGATTTAAAGAAATCTGATGGTACATGTTTTTGCATAAATTCTAAATTTCCGATAATTCCGAACCAAAGACCTATACCGGCTCCAAATTCACCGAACAACACGATCCAAACGTTTCGGTTTTTCCACATAAAAATTTCTCCCCATTTACCCAAAATATAATTCGACAAAAACTATTATCTCATCAATAGTAAAAAAAGACTATGTAAAATCGAAATAAAAAATGAAAAAGTGCAATATCGGATATGATTAATTGGGTTGTTGAAGTGGTGTTTGTTTTACTAAATGGGAGAATAATTGAAGATAGATAGAATACTGAAATTCCATAGCGGCATAAAAGTAAAAAGGTAGAAATTGTGATGAATTTCTATGGCAGGATAGTTCAATAAGATGATTGAAATTATGATCTTAGTCGAGGATAATATAACATTTGTCATCGCCTATAAAAGGATTTGAAATGAAAAAGGAACTTCAAGGGAAGTTCCTTTTATGCTTTACTGAAACTCTTTAATGTTCTTATTCCTTACCACGACATCGACAAACGTAAAGTCGGATTTCTTTATCTGTTTACTCTCTTTTAAAGTTGTTTGCTCAGTCTTTGGAGTAACAACTCTTTCTTCAGCACCTTGCAACATTCTTTTCATTACATTGCAAGCTAATAAAGTAAGTATAAATGCGATACTTGGACCAAAAACAATCCATTGATCAAGCATTAGCTCTTGGTATGAGACACCAATTAAGGAAGACCATTCATTCGTATTAGGTAGTGTGACACTGTTGACAGAATCGAGATAGATTGTTGTGCTACCACCCACAAACACTCGAACTACACCTAAGTGAACAAGTAGTAGTAAGACACTAATCATTTGTTGAACGATCATGAGTAAAATTCTAGAACGTAGAAATGGCATTACGTGTTTTTGAATAATACGAAATTTCGTTGCACCCATCGCTCTGGATGCTGTAATAAAATCTTCTTTGTTAAAATGACTCACTTCATTGCCAATCACTTGAATGAGAGATGGTAATGCAACAACTGTTAGCCAAATAATGATTGAAGCAATATAGGAAAACCCTTTTGTTGCATTATTAAATAGATTCACATCAAAGAACAACATGACAAGAAGAATTGCTGGGATAAAACGGAATGCTCGTTCAAAAGTTGTAAAAAAAGATCTCATCTTTTTCAAATAGATCCCGTAAAAAATCCCGAAACAAACACCTAACCCAACTCGTAAGAAACTGACAAACAAACCAATTAATATGGTGTACTTTGCACCATCAATGACTGACCAAAATAGATTATGACCGAAACGATCGACACCAAATGGGTAATCTAAGCTTGGTGGAAATGGAAGCCCCTTTATCATTTTCCCGTTTCCATCATATAAAAGTTTTGGTGGAGCTTTAATGTGATCCTTTAAAAAGTACGTATAAAGAAAACTGAAGGTTACTAAACCAATTAGAAAAAACAATGAAGCTAGGAAAGGGTATCTCGTCCAACCTTTTTTCATTCAGATTGCTCCTTTCCTGTTAATTTAATCGCGACTACATTAAAAATAGTTTCAATGATAAAAAATGGAAAAAATAAAGTTAGCAAGCAGACGTAAAATACGTCAGGTGTTTTCAATGTTGTATAAAGTAAGTGAAAAAAACCATGTATGTTAAATAAATATTCCACGATTAATAAATTCGATACAAGCAACCAAAACAAAAAGTGGGAATGAGAAAATAGCGTTACAACTACATTTCGTAGGATATGTTTGAAAAGTATCCATCCATTTGACAATCCTTTTGCTTTTGCAAATTCGACATATGTTTTTTTACTTTCTTCTTCGATTGCTAAAAATGTCATTTGAAATAACATGATTCCTGGTAAAATGGATACGACAAGTATTGGTAATACATAGACTTTCTTCAAACCAGCGACAGGATCGACTATGAGTATATTCGTTTTTTTATATAACCAAATGATGAATAATTGAACTGCGAAAATGAATATCACATCTGGAATACTTTGTAAGAGGAATAGCCCCTCTTTAACGACTCTTTGCATTTTGGGTGTTAAAAGATAGGTTACATACGAAAACAAGATTCCTAGTGTGAATGTGCAAATAAAAGAAGATGATAAAATAATAAACGAATAAGTAAACGGTTCTACTAAGTAGCTCCATAATGGTGTTTGCTTTGAAAAGATTCCTATCTGTATTGTCATTTCGTTTAAATGAAGAAAGCTGTGACCAAACGTTTTAATTTGTTCTAAAACAGAATGGAATAGGTCAGCTTTTGAAGTATGTAAGCTAGCTGAAAATGCTACAATGATTCCAATCAAAATGATCGTAAATAGAAGTTGGTAGAATTTTTTCCAGAGATAAAAGCGTATGCTCATTTGATCTTAATCTCACTCCTTTTTTTCAAAATTCTTTCCAGTAATAAGCTAGTGTAATGAGTAAAGAAACGATTGTAAAAGTAAAAGATACCAGTAATGAAAATGATTTTTGAGTTACTGTAAAAGGACTAGCATTCTCACCCGTTCTTTTCATACCCGTCTGTGTTTGAGTACTTAAATTAATGCTATTGGATGCATATCCGCTGCCACTACTCGTGAAAAATCGGATAATGATCGTTATTACCAATCCTACAAAAAACGCATAGTCAATCATTTTACCATGCATAAAATCTGAAACAATCCATGTAAGGCCAAACAGAAATCCTAGTGTAATGATTGCAAAAATAAGCTTTTTCAACTTCATCATCCTTTCTAGATTAAAATCTGATTACCTATATTTTAAACCAATCTGGAAATTATTGTAAGAAAAATTAGAATTTAGTGACAAAACAACAGTTTACTATAGCAAAAATAAGTCGATTTAGAATAATACACATCGTTATATGCTAACGTTCTTATACATAAGGATTATTTAATTTAGGTCTTAAAATCTTAAATAGGGCTTTACTTTTTTGATCAAAATAATTTCTATTAAATATTCAAAATACCCCAAGTTACAAAAGTCAATCAAAGCTGTATAATTAGCCTATTATTAAACTAATTAGTAGATAAACTATCAGGAGGATTAATGGTGTGATCAACTGGATAAATCGATTAGGACTGATAATAACAGGGGGGCTTCTATTCGTACAAGTAATGATCACAAATGAAAAAAATAAAGAAAACTTATCGAATGCTGCAGATATAACTGTATACTCAAATGAGTTTTAAGGCTGTATCGGGTTTATTATTACATTTATTTTTGGAGGGTTTATAAAATTTTTGCCTATTTGGTTAGTAAAATCAATATGGTTTTCATTAGGAATAGGATTTATATTTCTGGGATTACTTTCAAATTTAGAATTTATTTCAAATTATTAAACTATTAAACTTGGTTGAATAATCAAGTTGGAAATATACATATCACCTTAAGGTGTTCCGATGAATTCTTTGTATTTTTCATTGATATTACTATTTTTATTGATTTAACATACTTAGTTGAATGAAGAGGGGAAAAATATGAAAAAAGAAGCATTTCGAATTAACGGTTACATCGTGTTGGCATTCATAATAGGATTATTAATACTTGGTGGATTTATTTCTTTAGCTAGTGGTCATGCATTTTTCATGATCGCTTCATTTCTATTCGTCTGTTTGATTTCGTCTGGATTTGTCATAAATCAACCTAACGTAGCAGTTGCTATGGTATTTATGGGGAAATATTTAGGGACAATCTATGAAGATGGCTTCTATTGCACAATTCCATTTACAAGTAAATCCAAAGTGAACTTAAAAGCTGTTAATTTCAATAGCGATGTATTGAAAGTAAATGACATCGACGGGAATCCCATCGAGATTGCTGCAGTTGTAGTATACAGTGTAGTTGATGTTGAAAGAGCATTGTTTGATGTTGCAGATTATCAAAAATTTGTCATGATTCAAAGTGAAACAGCAATTCGTCATATTGCAACGAAATATGCTTACGACACGACAAATAAAGAAGAATTTTCTTTAAGAGGGAATGCAGAAGAGATTGCAGAAGAATTACAAATTGAGTTACAGGAAAGACTTCAAAAAAGCGGAGTTAAAGTTCAAGAAGCTAGATTAAGCCATCTTGCTTACGCTCCTGAGATAGCAAGTAGTATGTTACAAAGACAACAAGCAAAAGCAGTTGTTCAAGCTAAAAGAGAAATTGTAGAAGGTGCTGTTGGTATGGTAGAAGATGCTTTGAAAATGCTTGAAGAAAAAGGATTATTGACTGCAACAGACAGTCAAAAAGCCGATATGGTTACTAGTCTTCTTGTAACAATAATTTCCGAAAAAGGTGCACAACCTGTTTTAAGTACAATGAAAAAATAGAAACTAAACAAAATAGATTCTATTTTTATAATCAGATACTTTTGAACAAAACTCTATCTAACTTCTATAAATAAACCCCAAGATAAAAAAAGAGGGATAATTTTATGAATTATAATGATTTCAATAATGAAGAATTATGGTATGGCGGATACTATGAACTGTCAATTGAATATAATCCCTATGGAGATAATAAAAAATTGAATAAAGCTCTTGTAGCATTGTATAAATGCGATAATTTCAATGGTATGTGGAAAGAAAGAAAGGATTTCCAAAATTATTATGAAACTATTTCGCTCCCTATAAATCTTGAAGATGCAAGTGTAGATCAATTTTATGGAACAGTTACTGACTCAAAGAGCAATATTTTTCCTTGTTTGATTAGTATTATAAGAATTGAAGGGGAGTCTGATTGGATCGATATAAGTATACCTCTAGTTATATTCGAAGAGATTTTTAATTGTAACTACCCACTAATAAAGGAATCTAATCTTTGGTTAAATGATATAGATAAGATGTTTACAACAATTACAGAATTAATATATAGTCATTCACCCTTTGACTTAGCAATGATTGGTGAAGAAGTTTCAGGACGTACAAATCAAAAAGAAATAACTTTAGTGGATATAAACAAAATTACTTGTATACTACCTAATCAACTTCAAAGTAAATTAGGGCTTTATAATCAAGGAGTTAAATTAACAAACGATCTTAGAAAATTTGACTAATTTCTCAGATATACATTCTCTTTTGAAAAACTAACATTGCTTTTGTACAAAAATAGGCTACTTTAGTAGTCTTTTTTATTTTACAAAATGTAAGTATATTAAAATTAGAAAATAGAGCTATCATACATTAAATGAAATTACTAGATAGCTTAAATAAAAGGAGATCATAATGAGCCTATGGAGTCAATTAATAAAGGGATCTAGTTTTTGGATCCGTTTTGAATTAGGTCTTATTCAATTAGAAGGTAAGCAATACTTTGAGGAAATGAATCGAAGAGCAATTACTATTCTAAATTCCATGATAGATAAGGATGATGAATTACTACTAATTCTTAATATTAATAGACTACGCAATTCCAAACGAATTGTTATCCCTAACATAAAGCGTTTGATGAGGTGTAAAAAGCAAATATATGGATTGAAATGCGAAACTTTACCATTTGAATTTGATGAAGAAGATGTAGAAATGGAAACAAAACAGTATAGTTTAAGAGTTAAAAAAGATGATATTCGCATAGCCTATCTTATCCAATTAATAGGTAATAAAGATTTCGCAAAAAAACCAATGATTAATGGTTCTTGTTATCTATTAAATTTGACAAAAGAGACGTTGTTTCATATGTATGACGATAGAGGATGCGATGTATATGGTATAGAAAAAAGTAGCTTAATACCTATTTATAAAAATTTCAAATCTTGGATTTTAGATTATAATAGGATCCAAATTGACCGAATGTTTGGAAATGGGTTGTTTAATATTTATGAAACACCTGATGAAAGTGAGAAAAGACTAAATCTAAACAGAAAAAAAATCAGGGAATCTGAAATAAATTTATTTGAAGATAATACTTGTTATATAACTCATAAATTAATGATTCCTATAAACCGTTCACAAGAGTGTATTGAGGAGATCAAACAAACAGGTTTTGAAGTTATGGTAGATACTACGGAGAATGAATTCATTAAAATTAATATCACGAAAAAGGAAGCTTTAGGATTAATAAATTACCAAACTGAACTTATGTCACTTTATTCGAAAAAATATCAGGGAATGTATAACAGTTGGTCAGCTAGTAGAGCTTAAATGAATACGTTCGTTACGTAGGGATTATAAATTATTCTTATATGGAGAATGGACTAATGGTGCAAAACATTAACAATAAAGTTTTAAATGAGATATTTTTTGTAGATGGTAGTCTTAGGGATATGTATGTGTTTAATGTAGGTTTAGATGAATGGCAGAAATTATATGAATTAATCCATCGTTCTCACTGGAATATTACTTTATATATAGATGGACAGATATCTGAATATGAAAATACAACTGTTTATATGTTATTTAAAGAAAAAGAGAATCACAGTATTATGATGACTATCAAAATTAATGGTATTTTGTTTAATTGCTATTTCTTTTCACTTACTGAAATTGAGTTTGATTTAGATCCAAAAGAAATTAAAAATGAGACTGATTTAAAGGTAGTTTTCGAATTTATGAAAAAAATATCAAGGGTACTTGGAAAAGAATGTGTTCTCACTTTAGAAAGCGATTCTGATAATCCTTTAGTAATAGTTCACTCGGATGGAGCGGTAAATTATTGATTCAAGGTTGGTTAACGCATGTGAAAATTGTGCAAATTCAGGAGTCGATAATGATCGACTCCTTTTTAAGTATTTGGCAGCCTAGTTTAATATGGATTGTTATTATAGAATGATGTAATTGGTATCATAGTGAAGGAATCTTTATATTGATTAATAAAATTAGGGGTGATTAAGTGGAACTAACAAATGAGAGAAAATTAAAATCCGAACTTCAACTAAAGAAATTAGGAATCCCGATTAACGAGAATTTACCTTTAACAGAACTAGATAGTGATGTAAATGTAAGAACTAAAGAGGAAATCATAGATAGAATAATTGCACTCACGATAGTTTCTGCAAAAGGAATGGGTGCATCAAATGGTGAAATTGATGAATTTATCGAGGTGTTTAAAGCATTCGATTTATTTACAGATGAGGAGAAAATTTTTATTGAAAAGAAAAGCCCAAAACAAAGAGAATTTATTCAATATTCATGGAAAATCGAATGTATTTGGGTTCTTTTGTGGTCGATTAATATAATTCAAGAACTGGGTATCCCAACAAACACATGTGATGTAGATTTAGTTTATGAGACAGTATTGAGTTCTACTAAGGAGGATTTAATAAAAAAAACTTCACTTAGAGGTACTAATGAAATTCTTGATAGCTTGGATTTCACATATAGAAGTCATTGGGCAGTTAGAGACGCTCAATTAAATGGATCACAAATCCCATCAAACTTTAATGAAGGTGTCATTTATGAAAGACATTATACATTTAATTGGCTTGTGAATTACATGGAAGAAGAATGGGATGCTGTTTCTACAGATACATAAAATTTAAATTCCTTATTCAACTAAAGCATTGAGTTAGTTCTATAACAGAAAGGACTGCAATTCATTTTTGCAGTCCTTTTAATATGAAAAAATTATACTTTTGGAACATATTGATCGCTATGACGAAGTCCACGATCGTCCTGCCTTCCTTTCGGGACCAAGTCGAGAAACTGGTATGTATTATTCATCATGTCAATGCCACGAGCGTAAGTGGAGTAAGTATGAAATATATTTCCTTCATCATCTTTATAAAAAACACTCACTCCTTCTCTGTCAGAACTCATTGGATCTTGCATAGTATAGTTATAATATGCTAATTTATTCTCTACTTCGTCTTCTAAAAAAGATGCTTGAAAATCATAATTAAAATCCGTGTGCCCTGATGAATACCATGGAAATGTCCAACCCATACGTTTTTTAAATTTCTCCAACTTTTCTAATGGTCCACGGGAAATACAAACAAAGCTGACATCTCGGTGATTTAAGTGTGGAATCATTCCGCTGTAGTGGTCAGCCCAAAAAGAACAATGTTTGCACCCTTGATCCCAAGTTGGACTGAACATGAAATGGTAGACAATCAACTGACTTTTTCCATTAAATAGGTCTGCTAATGATACCGTACCGTTCGGACCGTCAAATATATATGACTTGCTAACAACTTCCCACGGCAAATCTCGTCTCTGCTGTGTAAGTTCATCTCTTAACTTGGTGAAATCTTTTTCTTTCTGTAAAAGTTCTTTCCTCGATTCAAGCCATTCCTTTCTTGGCAGAACTTTGTGATCCATAACAACACCTCGTCATATCGTTTTCTCATATATTCTCTACATTATCGCATCTCGTATTCATTTGAGATACAGATTATGATTCAATCGACGAAGCAGAGGAGAGTGCTAAGTTAACCCGCAATGTGAAAAATGAGGATTGGAAAACAATTAAATCTTATAGAACTACAGTATACGATAGTTAAACATCACAAGTTGCATAATTGCGGCTTTTTTAATTTGAACAATTTATCAATTTAGTTAAATATGAAAAAAGGACATCCCAATCTCTATATTGAATAAAGAGTTATAGTATAGAGCAGTGGTTAAATTAAAAATAGTAATGTCTTAATATCTAAAAGGCGGTGTAAAAACATGAACAACAGTCCTATTTTGAAAGAATACTCTAATGAATACCAAGCTGAAGTAGTAGATTTAATTCTTGCTATTCAGCAGCAAGAATATAATATTAAAATCACCAAAGATGACCAGCCTGATTTGTTTACAATTGAAGAATTTTACCAAAACGGAAACGGCAACTTTTGGGTGGCTCTTTATGGGGATAAAGTAGTTGGTACAATTAGTCTTTTAGACATAGGGAATCAAGAAGTTGCGTTAAGAAAGATGTTTGTAGACAAAGAATACAGAGGTGCAAAATATAAAACTGCAAGTCTTTTATTAAATAATGCTATTAAATGGGCGAAAGAAAAGTCAATAAAAGCAATTTATCTTGGAACAACTCCCCAATTTTTAGCAGCTCATAGATTTTATGAGAAAAATGGTTTTAAAAGTGTAGAAGTGACAGATTTACCTGAAAAATTTCCAGTAATGAAGGTCGATAAAATATTCTATAAGTATTCGGTTGAATAGATCGAAATGAATACATAACAAGAAAAGAACAACTGTGGACTTGAGCAGTCCGCCGTTGTTCTTTTTAGAATGATTGTCTAATTTAACAATCTTTTTTTTTTGAAAATAGTTTTTTAAAGAATTAACAATTTACCTGACTAAGAAGAATACTTTTTAGAATATTTTCAGCTTCGTGTAATTGGATTGAAGTTTCAAATGTGACTTGTGCTTGCCCGGCACCGCCGCCTCCTTTTCCATCAACTCGTTTTAGTAAATTTTTAATTAATTCTCCACAATGTATATCATTTTTCAGTTGATTAATAAGCAATAATTTTTGCTCTTTTACACTTGAAAAAACAAGTAATGAAGGTTTTTTTGATTGGATTGATTTTGCAAGTAACTGTAAGTCTTTTACTGATTCTTCTTCAAATGTTTTAATAATGATATCATTCGTAGCTTTTGATAGTAACTCATTTGAGATTGAGTTATAGATCGTTTCTTTCATTTTGTCGATTTCTTTTTGTGCTTCTTTTAATTCATTCATCGTCGTTTCGACTTTATCCTTAACTTGGTCAGTATGTGTATTAAATAATTGATTAATATTTGATAAAGTTTTACTAGTCTTTTGAACTTCTTCTAGTGCTCTATAGCCACATTTAAAATGAAGTCTAGTAGTTTGTCTTACTTTTTCAGTTTTAATTAATTTAATTAATCCGATTTCACCCGTTTGTTTTACATGAGTACCACAACATGCGGATAAATCTGTATGTAAAATCTCAACAATTCGTATGTTGTCTTCAACTTTTGGTAATTTGCGTAGTTGAAGTGCATTTAGTTCTTCTTTATTTACGAAATATGTATTAATTTCAATATTTGCAAGTATCTTTTCATATACAGCTCTTTCAATTTGATTTAATTGTTCAGCAGAAAGAGAAGGTGTATCTAAATCAATCGTAACTGTCTCTTTTCCTAAATGAAAACTTACAGTAGGTACATCAAATAGTTCAATAATTGTTGCTGAAAGTAAATGTTGGCCACTATGATGCTGCATATGATCAATTCTTCGATCCCAATTTATTTCACATGTTGCTTCTATTGTATCCGGTCTTGCATTTAGGACATGGATGACTTCTTCATTTTCTTCTATTAAATCAACAATTTCAATTCCATTAATTGTACCGAAATCAGATGGCTGCCCACCACCTTCAGGATAAAATGCAGAATCCTCAAGTTTGATATGAAACAAAGAATCAACTTCTTTAATTTCTGTAATTTTAGTAAACCATTTTTTTAATGAAGGGTGTTCAAAATATAATTTATTTGCCATGATCATACCTCTAATCTTTTAATTTCCTAAATTTGTTGTTTAATTTAAATTATATAGAAGTGAAATAAAAACTTAAAATAATCTATTTTAATTTTAGCATAATTGACAATTTGACAAATAGATTTTAGTATTTAGTTAATTAACTAAATACTAAATCTTAGAGGTGTAAAATGTGAACGAATTATTTAAAGCATTATCGGATCCAACTCGAAGAAAAATTTTAGATTTATTAAAAGAGAAGGATTTAACTGCGGGAGAAATCTCAGAACAATTTGATATGTCAAAACCTAGTATTTCGCAGCATCTTAAAATATTAAAGTCAGCTCAGTTAATTCAAGATGAGAAGAAGGGGCAATTTATTATTTATTCTTTAAATATGACAGTTTTCCAAGAAATTATTAGTTGGGCATATAGTTTTAAAGAAAATAATTGAGAGGTGACCTATTTTGAAAAAGCACATCATTGCAATTTTACTATTTATTTGTTCACTAGTATTATGGATTATTAACTTTCATAATTTACCAAGTCAACTACCAGTTCACTGGGATTTTTCAGGTCAAATTAATAATTACGATTCAAAAATGCAAACATTTATCGAGCTCCATGCGATCATGCTTTTCGTTTATTTATTACCAATTGTAACTCCAAAGATCGATCCAAGAAAAGAAAATTATAAGTTATTCCAAAGAAGCTTGTACTTTATGGCAACAGGGATTTTATTTATTTTCTTTTTAATTAATATGAGTGTTTTATTCTACGGATTAGGTTATAACGTTCATATCGGCTCAATGAGTTTTCTCTTTATTGGCCTTTTGTTTATGTTTCTTGGAAATTATATGCCTCATGTTCGTTCGAATTATTTTATTGGCGTCCGTACACCATGGACATTAAGTAATGAAAATGTTTGGAAAAAAACACATCGTGTGAGCGGTAGATTATTTATGATCGTTGGTTTATGTTTCTTATTGCTTTATTTTATACCAGTGAGTAATAAAGGAATTATTGTCATTCCATTGATTATATTTTTAGTTGGGTTCACAACTATATACTCATATATTGCCTTTAAAAAGGAAATGAAAAACTAAATTAAGCTATTTTTTTACAAAATTTGGTGTTTGTTTATGAATTTCTTTTAGAAAAAATTTAATTTCCTTTTAAAATATGGTATTGTAAAGAGTAGAGCAAAAGAGTTGGAGGAATATAATTAAAATGATTACAGTTTCTAATGTTAGTTTGCGTTTTGCGGACAGAAAATTATTTGATGATGTTAATATAAAGTTTACACCAGGTAACTGTTACGGTTTAATTGGTGCTAATGGTGCGGGTAAATCTACTTTTATTAAAATTTTATCTGGTGAGATCGAGCCGTCAACAGGTGATGTTATTGTAACGCCAGGTGAGCGTCTTGCAGTATTAAAACAAAACCAGTTTGAATATGAAGAGTTTGAAGTTCTTCAAACAGTAATTATGGGTCATACTCGTCTTTATGAAGTAATGAAAGAAAAAGATGCAATCTACAGTAAAGAAGATTTCACTGAAGAAGATGGCATGAAAGCTGCAGAACTTGAAGGTGAATTTGCAGAGTTAAATGGTTGGGAAGCAGAATCAGAAGCTGCGATTTTATTAAAAGGTCTTGGCATTACAGAAGACTTACATTATAAAAAAATGGCTGAATTACAAGCTGGTGAGAAGGTAAAAATTTTACTTGCTCAAGCATTATTTGGTCAACCAGATATTCTTTTACTAGATGAGCCAACGAATAACTTAGATCTTAAAGCTGTTCAATGGTTAGAAAACTTCTTAATTAACTTTGAAAACACAGTTATCGTTGTATCACATGACCGTCACTTCTTAAATCAAGTATGTACGCATATGGCTGATTTAGATTTTGGTAAGATTCAACTTTATGTTGGTAACTATGATTTCTGGTATGAATCAAGTCAATTAGCTCAAAGATTAATGTCTGATGCTAATAAGAAAAAAGAAGAGAAAATTAAAGAACTACAAGGATTTATTGCTCGATTTAGCTCAAATGCTTCAAAAGCAAAACAAGCTACTTCACGTAAAAAACTTTTAGATAAAATTACACTTGATGATATTAGACCATCTTCTCGTCGTTATCCATTCGTTGGATTTACGCCAGAGAGAGAAGTTGGAAATGATTTATTAACTGTAGATGGAATTTCAAAAACAATCGATGGTGAAAAAGTATTAGATAACGTACGTTTTACTGTAAACAAAGGTGATAAAATTGCGTTTGTTGGTAAAAATGACGTTGCAATTTCAACTTTATTTAAAATTTTAATGGGTGAAATGGAGCCAGATACTGGTTCATTTAAATGGGGTGTAACAACTTCTCAAGCATTTTTCCCTAAAGATAACTCTGAGTTCTTTGAAAAAAGTGATATGAACTTAATCGAATGGTTACGTCAGTTCTCTCCACAAGATGAGTCTGAAAGCTTCCTACGTGGTTTCTTAGGACGTATGCTATTCTCTGGAGAGGAAGTAATGAAAAAAGCTTCTGTTCTTTCTGGGGGAGAAAAAGTTCGTTGTATGCTTTCAAAAATGATGTTAAGTGGAGCAAACGTATTAGTATTAGATGATCCTACTAACCACTTAGACTTAGAGTCAATTACGGCATTAAATAATGGTCTAATTGCTTTCAAAGGTACTGCATTATTTACATCTCATGACCATCAGTTCATTCAAACAATTGCAAACCGTATCATTGAAGTGACACCAAACGGTTTAGTTGACAAAGAATGTACTTATGATGAGTTCTTAGAGAACAAAGATTTACAAAAGCAAGTAGAAGAGTTATATAATAAGTAATTCCAACTACACAAGCCTTTCACATTAAAAGCAGAAAGGCGTGAAACCACTAATCAATTGATTAGTGGTTTTTCTTACTTTCATCTTGTTTTCATATTTGTTAAACTATAAAAAAGGGAGGAGAAATAATGTCTGAGTTAAATGAAAATAAGTTTTTTAAAAAGTATTTAAAGAAAGCTTCTTCCTATTTAGGAAATAAAGAAAAATCTACGAATTTATTGAAAAAAGCAGCTAAGCTGGCACCAGATAAAAAAGGTGCATTAGGTGAAGCTTGGGAAAAAGTAAATTTATTTATAGATTTATTTAAATCATATATTAATGGCAGTTATAGAGATATCTCCACAAAATCAATTTTGACAGTGATCGGGGCATTAATTTATTTTGTCAGCCCAATTGACGCAATACCAGATTTTATCGTCGGCTTAGGCTTTTTAGATGATGCAACGATTTTAGCGTATACATTTAAACAAATAAACAAAGATATTGAAAAGTATAAAATTTGGAAAGAAAATAATAACGAAAAAGATGATTCATTAAATTTAGTGGAAATTGAAGAGTCAGAAAAAGATCATGAGCTAAAAGAATAAAATTTATAAATCAAAATTAAAATAAGGTTGCCCATTATTTATTAATGAGCAACCTTTTCTTATACAGATTAATAATGTACATGACTTTCATCTTTTGACCAAACAATGAAAGGGTTTTCAATATCTTTGACTTTAATCATAATTTGTTCACTTGGGATGGTTCGATCTTCATATGGCAATGAAAGTTCATTATAAATATGTGCATCATCAAATCCAATTTTTGCTGCATCATCTTTTGTGAAAAAATAATATATTTTTGAAATTCTAGACCAATAGACGGCACTTAGACACATTGGGCATGGTTCACAACTAGTATATAAGACAGCATCCTTTAATAAATATGTACCTAAATTTTGACATGCGTTTCGAATTGCTTGGACCTCTGCATGTGCAGTTGGATCATTTAAAGTTGTGACACCATTTACGCCTGCACCAATTACTTTTCCATCTTGGACAATAACTGCTCCAAATGGCCCACCATTCTTATTTAATAAGTTTTCGTAAGCAAGTCTTACACTTAATTTAATCCAATCAGAGTGATTCAAACTAACACCACCTTTATAGTAATAAGGGCGAAATGTATTTACATTTATCTAATCTCATAAATTAATATAAATAAGTAGTCAATCAAATTAGTTAAACGATTTAAAATTCTTTAAATCAGCCAATAAAATTTAAAAGGGTATCTTACTTATTTGTACACTCTATAACGATATTTAAGAACATATTTCGTTTTTTTTTTAACAATAATAAAAGATTAATATTATTCAAACAAAAATATTTACTATAAAATTAAATGCTTAACGAGATAGGGAATCTTATAAATATTCAAAATGTCGAATGATTTATTAAGAAATTTAAAGGAGTTAGCTGATAGGTATTAGAATATGTAAACGGTTACAACTTTTTTTGAAGGATGTGTTTCGAATGAGGAATTTCGGAAATTCTATTCAATTGCAAGTTTATAGTGCTGGGAAAAAAAGTGAGATTCCTGTTAGATTTGAAGATTTAGAAAAGCTAGCACATGATCAATTAGAGGAAGGGCCTTTTTATTATATAGCAGGGGGCGCTGGTAGTGAGCGCTCGATGAATGAAAATCGATTAGCTTTTGATAAGTGGAAAATTGTACCGCGAATGTTACGAAATGTGGCTGAGCGTGATATTAGTATAAATTTATTTGGCAAAACATATCATTCACCAATTTTATTTGCTCCAATCGGTGTGCAGTCAATTGCACATCCAGAAGGTGAACTTGAAGCTGCAAGAGCAGCAGCTGAATTGAATATTCCATACATTACTAGTACTGCATCAACTTACTCTTTAGAAAAGGTTTCAACTGTTTTAGGAAATTCTCCTAAATGGTATCAGTTATATTGTAGTAGTGATATGGAAATTGCAGCGAGTATGATTAAACGAGCTGAAGCAAATGGTTACGAAGCGATTGTTATTACACTTGATACCTCGATTATGGGCTGGAGAGAAAAAGATATTGAAAATGCATATTTGCCGTTTTTACAGGGGCAAGGAATTGGTAACTATTTAGAGGATCCCGTATTTCGCTCAAGATTGAATAAATCACCCGAAGAGGATCCACAGTCAGCAATTCTATTATGGACAAGACTCTTTGGCAATCCTGCATTAACATGGGAAGATTTAGCATTTTTGCGAAATCAAACTAAATTACCTATTTTATTAAAGGGAATTTTACATAAGGACGATGCGATGCTTGCACTTGAATATGGCATGGATGGTATTATCGTTTCGAATCATGGTGGAAGACAAGTTGATGGAACAATTAGTACTCTAGATGCATTAGAGAGTATTTGTAGTGAATTAAAAGGTAAATTACCAATTTTAATGGATAGTGGCATTAGAAGAGGATCAGATGTATATAAAGCTTTAGCAATCGGTGCTGATGCAGTATTAATTGGACGACCGTATATGTATGGCCTAGCACTTGCTGGTAAAAATGGAGTAGTTCAAGTCATGAAAAATATGTTAGCTGATTTTGATTTAACGATGGCTTTATCCGGACAAAAAAGTATCAGTGAATTAAAGCCATCATTGCTAGTGAAAGAAAACCTTAGTAAGCATTTTTAAAAATTAAAAAGAGCAATCTCAATAAGTGCTTAGACTAATGAGTCGCTCTTTATATTTTAAAAAGAATTATGCTGCGTTTTTTACTTCGGTATATTCTTTGACGATAAACTTCTCCAAAATACACCCAATTACAAAACCGATTAAACCAGGTATTACCCAACCGAATCCGTTACTTTGCATTGGAACAATCGATAATAATTCATTTAGTCCGTTATGTAAAAATGATGAATTGATTATCTCGATTAAGCTATAAATTCCAACGAACAAAATTGTTAATAAATAAACAGGTCTACCTTTAAATGGTAATTGATCGTGTAAAAGCGCTAGAACAATTAGTGCAATTGCCATTGGATATAAAAGACCTAATATTGGAACGGATACTTTTAATATTTGTGTAAGTCCTAAATTTGCTACGAAACCACTTATAAAACATAATAAGATTGCCCATTGCTTATAAGATAATTTAGGGAAAATACTATTAAAATATTGAGAACATGATGTGATTAAACCAATACAAACACTTAAGCATGCAAGTGTAAAAATAAGTCCTAAAACAATTGTTCCACCATTGCCAAATAGTTGATTCATGACTGTCGTTAAAACGATTGCTCCATTGTCAATTTGTCCAGTAATCGTTGCTGAAGCACCTAAGTAGCCAATTATAAAATAAGTCATCGATAATAATAATGCACAAATTAAACCGAAAATAATTAAATACTTAATTTGTAACTTTTTATTTGTAACATTTAATCTTTGAAAAATATTGATAAAAACAATCCCGTAGATTAATGCGCAAATGCCATCCATTGTTTGATAGCCATCTAAAATTCCTTGTGAGACAGGGTTAGATTTGTATGTTAAGGATGCATCCTTAAAACTAGATAAGTCTGTAAACATTGCTTTAATAAAAACAATTAAAATTAAGATTAGTAAAGCTGGAGTTAAAATTTTACCGAATCTGTCAACTAATTTTGAAGGTGATTTAGCAAACCAATAAACGATACTAAAAAACACAATCGTATAAATTAAGAGTCCTATCGGAGAAATAGACAAACTTTCGGACAAAAATGGTTTAACACCCATTTCATATGCCAGACTACTAGCTCGAGGAATGGCAAGTCCAGGTCCGATCGACAAGTAGATTGCCATTGGGAAGAGAAGTGCAAATATGGGATGTACCCTTTTTACAAGCGTATCAAAATTACCGGATTTTGCTATTGCAATAAATGCTAAAATTGCAATGCCTGCATCCGAAATAATAAATCCAATAATTGCTTCCCATACATTCTCTCCGGCTGCTTGTCCTATGTATGCTGGGAAAATTAAATTACCAGCACCAAATAACATAGAAAATAACATAAATCCAATAAACAGTATTTCTTTTTTTGTTAAAGTATTCAAATAATTCACCTCAAAAACATAGTTGCTATTTAAAAATGATTTTCTCATTTTATCAAAGAATAACTCTATTTACTACAAAAACCTTTAAAATTCTTATAATTTTCATAAAGTAAGAAAAAAGTTTCTTTTGTCCTAATTTTCATCAGTTAAAGCATAAGAAAACTTGTCCTCTAAATATATATACTTATAGGCAATTTATAAGGGAGGACTAGAATGATTCAATTTCAAGATATCTCTTTTAGGTTTTCAAATGGTAAATGTGCAGTTCAGGATTTATCTTTTTCAATTGAGACAGGTGAATGTTTTGTTTTAATTGGCCCAAGTGGCTGTGGAAAAACAACAACAATTAAATTAATAAATAGATTAATTAAACCAACTGACGGAGAAATTTTTTATAATGATAAAAATATTAAAGAATATGATGAACATAAGCTGAGGAGAGAGTTTGGATATGTACTTCAACAAATTGCACTATTTCCGCATTTGAATGTTGAAGAAAATATTTCAATTGTACCAGAATTAAAAAAATGGAACAAAGCTCAAATAAAAGAGCGCACTCATGAATTATTAGAATTAGTAAAATTAAATCCTTTGGAATTTAGTAAAAGATCAGTTTCAGAATTATCTGGGGGTCAACAACAGCGGGTAGGTGTAGCGAGGGCTTTAGCAGGGGATCCAAATCTATTATTAATGGACGAACCGTTTAGTGCATTGGATCCGATTACTAGATTACAATTACAAAAGGACCTGAAGCAATTAAAAACTAAGATTAATAAAACGATCCTTTTTGTTACTCATGATTTAGACGAGGCATTTTATTTAGGAAACCGAATCGGGATCATGCACGATGGAGAACTAGTTCAAGTTGGTACGAAGGATGAAATTCTAAATAATCCAGTCAATCCTTTTGTTGAACAATTTATAGACAATTATCGTAGTAAAGTTGTTGTAAAGGAGGGAATATAAGATGATTCTCATTTCATTTACAACAGCTCTTGCAAATAGAAAAGAGCAATTATTAACGGCTTTGTTAGAGCATATACAAATTTCAGTTTTTGCACTAATTATTGCAATAATAATAGCTGTCCCGATTGGAATTTACTTAACGAGGAAGAAAGTTCTCTCAGAATTTGTAATTGGAACGACAGCAGTTATTCAAACTATACCTTCATTGGCGCTGTTAGGGATTTTAATACCATTAGTTGGTATTGGAAAGATTCCAGCGGTAATTGCGCTAAGTGTTTATGCATTATTGCCGATCTTGCGAAATACATATACTGGAATTAAGGAGATTGATCCAATCCTATTAGAGGCAGCAACTGGGTTAGGAATGAATGGTAGACAAAGACTATTTAAGGTTGAATTACCATTAGCACTACCAGTTATGATGGCGGGAATCCGCACTGCGATGGTCATCATTGTTGGAACTGCAACAATCGCCGCTTTAATAGGAGCTGGTGGTTTAGGTAGTTTAATATTATTAGGCATCGACCGAAACGATATGAATTTAATCATTATAGGGGCAATACCATCAGCACTTTTAGCAATTATATTTGATTTTATTTTAAGATTAATAGAGAAGAGGAGTTTTAAGAGTTTTTCATTAAGAATAATTACTGCTTCTTTTATTTTATTAGCATTATTATTTTCTCCATTAACAATTAAATCTTGGAATAAAACGGACCTAGTCATCGCTGGAAAATTAGGTGCTGAGCCAGAAATAATAATGAATATGTATAAATTAATGATTGAGGATGAAACAAATCTAAACGTTGAAGTTAAGCCCAATTTTGGTAAAACAACATTTGTGTTTAATGCATTAAAAAAAGGTGATATTGATATTTATCCAGAATATACAGGTACGGTCATATCTACTTTTTTGAAACAAAAGGCTATTAGTAATGATGCAAATGCAGTATATGAACAAGCTGCTGAAGGTTTAGCAAAAAAGTATAATTTGAGCTATTTGGAACCTATGAAATTTAATGACACTTATGCATTAGCTGTTCCAGATCACATTTCCAAACAATTTGGAATCGAAACAATTTCAGATGCAACCAAAGTAGCAAATCAATTAAAAGCAGGTTTCACTTTAGAATTTTCAGATCGTGAAGACGGATATTTAGGATTACAAAAATTATATGGAATAAAGTTCCAAAATTTAAAAACGATGGAACCTAAATTGAGATATGACGCAATTCAATCGGGCGATCTCTCAATAATCGATGCTTATTCAACCGATAGTGAGCTCCAAAGTTATCACATGAAAGTGTTAGTCGATGATAAAAATTTATTCCCACCATATCAATGCGCACCACTTCTGAGGAAAGAAACACTTAAAAAATATCCAGAAGTCAAAAATATATTAAATAAATTAAAAAATAAAATAACGGATGATGAAATGCGAGAAATGAATTACAAAGTAAATGTTGGTGGAAAATCAGCCGAAAGTGTTGCTAGAGAGTTTTTGAAAGAAGAGGGTTTGCTAAAATAAACGTATTGGACTGTCTTATTGGTCAGGGAACTGATCAAAGCGGTCCTTTTTTTATTGTAATACACATGAACTTAAAGCGCTTATCTATCAAAATAAGATTTTTAAGCAGATTTGTAGCGACTTTTTATTCGATAAAGATAGAATTAGCGGGAAATTGCTAGTTTTCTTTTAAAGAGTATGAATTTATGAACAGTTTTTGGGGTGAAATACCTTAACTGGTATGGGTAATTTTGTATTTTAATTGCACTTTCTCAAGATTTAATTGCAGATTTGATAATTTTAATTGCGGTTTGTATCTACGTCAATAAAA
>NZ_NUQC01000041.1:0-78570 GCF_002585125.1 Bacillus sp. AFS029533
ATATTATTCGATACTTCATACAACCAAGAAAATTCATCAATTTGTTTTAAACCAGTCAATTCTTTTCTTAACAGGCCATCAGAAATAAACTTCCCTTTGTTTTTATAACTTTCTTCTTGCTTAGCCAATGCCCAGTTATAAGCCCATCTGGCAGTTCCCACTGATTTCCATAATTGTGTTTCTTGTTCTTTAGTTGGTCTTAATCTTACTCTTTTTGCAAGTATCAATGTTTTATTCATATTATTAAGAATTTGTTCAGTTCCACCGATCGAATCAACTTTCAAATTATTCACCTCATGTATTCTATATAAACACAATGAGTGATTTGCATTTAGAACAAATTGTGATATTTTTAAAAACTTTTATAAATTAAAATTAACAGTGGTTAACCTCCCCTTTTTTACGAATAGATTAATAGAAAAAATTAAGCGTTTTCAAAAAATAAAAAAGAAAAGCTGAGTATGATCCTTCTAAATTCTTCATTATGAATTCAAATACTTAGCTTTTTTAAATACATGTCTCGAATTACCATTCTCAATTAACTAGATTATAAGTCGATCGCTTCTTTAATCATTTCATGGAAGTGTTGCATCGCGTTCTCAGTCGGAGAAAAGATACCATTATCAAATGCTTTAGAATGTAAACCTGTTTGCAATAATTCTACTAAATCAAAATCCTCTTCTCGGACTTGATCAACAAATTTAATCATTTCTTCTTCTTCTTTCGAAATTTCTTCATTCAAAAAGAAATAGCGATAGACTGCCAACGTTTTGTTGGCATCAATTGGGATCAATTGTGTAGTCGTCATATTTCCACTTCCAGGATATACACTCATCATCATGTTTGGCCAAATCCAGTAAAAACGAGTTAAGCTGTCATCTTGGTTCTTAACATTTGAACACTGGTAGGAGAATTTATCACAAGGAACGATGCTGTAATTCGATAAATCAAACGTTTTAGCGAATGAAGGATGTGCCAATGGACAATGGTCACACTCTAAGAAATTATCAACTACTGCTTTCCAATTTGCTTTAATCAAACGGCGGTTTTCTTTAACTAGTTGTAATGAATCCATGAAAGGGTAACGGTTTAGTTCATTTATTAACTCTTCATATTCAACAGAAAAAGCATTGGCTTTCCGATCCAAGTTTACAAAAATCATAGAGCGCTGAATTTCTAATTGGACCGATTTTAAGCAGTTATATTCTCCTAAGTCAATATTTTTAAAGTTTGGTGCTCGATTTACATGCCCATCTAAATTAAAGGTCCAGCCATGATAAATACATTGTAAGATCTTTTTATTACCTGTTTCACTTTGCTCCACTTTTGTACCACGATGTGGGCAAATATTATAAAACGCGCGTATTTTGCCATCATTAGCATGCGTAACTAATATAGATTCACCAGCAACCTCAAAAGTAAAAAAATCACCGACGTTTTTAACTTGACTTGTATGACCTACGAAGATCCAATTTTTACTAAAAATCTTTTTTCTTTCTGTATCGAATACCTCTTGGCTTACATATGTTTTATACGGCAATGAAGTTTGTAAAGTATGTGCTGTTCCCTTTGTAGACATAATAATGACTCCTCCTTTTTTGGGATTTCATTTGAAACGAAATTCCATCCTTTATTCATTATCTTAAGCAAGATTTATGCCAATTTTATATTTTGCTTTACCATTATGAGATACCACTATTTATCTATTTCCAAATCGAGGTAATTATCTTATAATTTACTCAATTCAGTCAATTTTAACTCAACTTACTATTTTGTGAGATTAGATGTTTTTAGAGGAGGTTACGTTTTGCCAAATACAACGAATGACAAGTTAAAACTTGAGTTCAGTAATGAGATCCTTCAAAAAATATTGGACAATTCTCCTAATGAATTTTATGTACTTGATAAAGATGCCCGTATCGTGTATATAAACAAGGCTTGTGAAAGACATTATGGTATCAAACTAAAAGATGTCGTTGGAAAATCAAACGATGAATTACTTTCAAAAGAATACTGGAAGCCTCTTATTCTCCCACGTTTATTTAAAGAAAAGAAGACGGTCATTATGAAACAAATAAGTTATGTTGGAAAAGAAATCATCACAACAGCCATTCCTTTACTAAATGATCAGCAGGAAATTGAGCTGATTATCACCACATCACAAGATGCAAGCTATAAAGACTTATACATACCAGATGAGCAAGAAATAAATGAAGCTGCTCAAGCTGAAATTTATAAAAATAATATCATTACAAATAACAAGGAAATGAGTAATATCGTTAAGATTTGTGAAAAGGTTGCTAAAGTAGATGCAACAGTATTAATTCAAGGAGAATCAGGTACGGGAAAAGGAGTAATCGCAAAATACATCCATCAGAAGAGCAACCGAAATAAAGCTCCTTTTTTATCTTTAAACTGTGCAACAATCCCGGAAGAACTACTAGAATCAGAACTTTTCGGATACAAAGATGGCGCATTTACTGGTGCAACAAAAGGTGGCAAACAAGGACTTTTAGAACTTGCAGACGGAGGAACCGTATTTTTAGATGAGATTGGAGATATATCACCTAAGGTTCAAGCAAAGCTTTTAAAAGTTATTCAAGAATTTGAATTTATGCCTGTTGGTGGCAAACAACCCAAAAAAGTAAATATTCGCATCCTTTCTGCTACTAATCGAAACTTATATGAAATGGTACAGAATAAAGAATTTAGAGAAGATTTATATTATCGCCTTCATGTAGTAAATTTAAAAATTCCACCATTGCGAGAAAGAAAAGAAGATATCATTCCACTAACCTACCATTTTCTTTCAGAGTTTAATAGAAAACACCAAATGAATACAATCATTTCTGAAGAAGCTTTGAATACTTTTTATAACTATTCATGGCCTGGAAATATACGACAGTTAGAAAATATGCTTGAAAGCCTCGTCGTCACAAGTGATGGCATAATAAAAGTGCAAGACTTGACTGATTTATTAATTGAAAATAAAAAAGAGAGTCCGGTCAATGAAGTAGTAAGTAATTGCTCGCTTTTAGCTTCCCTAGAAGAAGTTGAGAAAAACATAGTAATAAATTCTTATACAAAATTTAGGAATACAAGAAAAGTAGCTGATGATTTAGAAATCAGCCAGTCAAAAGCAGCTAGATTAGTGCGTAAGTACTGTAGTGAATTAGATTTTTACAAATAAATGTTTATAAAGGGTAAGAAGAGGGTTTTAATGCAAATAAGTAGGTCAACTGTGCAAATAAATGATGCCGTGGTGCAATTAAACATTAAACAATAGACTGCAAATAAAATCTGTAAATCACAATTAAAATGGCCAAAACTGCAATTAAAATCAGTTAACCGCAAATAAAATCAGCAAAACTGCAATTAAATCTAGAAGAATCGCAATTAAAATTAAAAATTACCCATACCAGTTAGGGTATTTCGACATTAATACTGTACATTAGTACATACTTTCAAAAGGAAAACTTGCGAATATGCCCAAATTCTAACTAAATCGAATAACTTTTGTAAAATTCTACTCTAATTATCTATAAAAAAGCTAACTTAAACACTACAAAAAAAAAACTGTAGCTGAGATACCAATAAATATGTTGATCAACATTGTTATTTTTGCAATTAAAAAAGAGGCGCCTTTTGTGTCAGTTAAACCTGACTTATGAGGCAGCCTCTTTTATTTTCAACCTAACTGATTACAATTGGTCCATATAAACCGTTTTGACTTGTGTATAAAAGTCTATTGCCGTCTTTCCTTGTTCGCGGGACCCAGTGCTTGAATTTTTGCAGCCGCCAAATGGTACTTGTGGCTCTGAACCTGCTGTTTCATTATTTACATGTACAAGACCAACTTCAATGTCTTCAACAAAGCGCTGTGCTAATGTGAAATTATTTGTACAAATTGCTGCGCTTAAACCATATTCAGTATCATTAGCCATTCCTACTGCTTCCTCATAGTTTTTCACTTTAAAGAGTGCTATAACAGGTCCGAATATTTCTTCTCGGGCAATACGAGCATCCGGGGAGACATTTTCAAAGATTGTGGGCTGTACATAGAAACCATTTTTTAGTTCTTCATCCGCAGGAACTTCTCCACCGCATAATAGGGTTGCCTCGTCCTTTCCAGCTTCAATCATAGCAAGTACACCGTCAAGTTGTGACCTGGAAACAGCTGGACCGACAAAAGTATCTTCATGAAGTGGATTTCCAACTTTTAATGTTTTTGTACGTTCTACAAGCCTGTCACGGAATTTTTCATAAATAGCTTCTTCCACAATCACCCTACTCGTTGCTGTACACTTTTGACCAGTAGATCTAAAAGCACCGCTCACGGCAATTTCAATTGCTTTTTCTATATCTGCATCAGCAAGTACGATCAGTGGATTCTTCCCACCTAATTCCATTTGTACTTTCTTTCCTTTTGTTGTAGCCTTCTGCTGAATCTGATTTCCAACCTGATTAGATCCTGTAAATGAGATTGCTTTTATATAAGGATGTTCTACTAATTCTGTACCAACGATAGAACCTCTACCAAATACACAGTTTACAACCCCTGCTGGAATACCAGCCTCATCAAGCGCTTTTATAACATGGTAAACAGATTTTGGAGTCAAATCCGCCGGTTTAATAACTACGGTATTTCCGTAAACAAGTGCAGGAGCCATTTTCCATACGGGAATTGCAATTGGAAAATTCCATGGAGTAATCAATCCAATTGGCCCAATTGGCGTTCGAGTTGTATATAAAAAGGTATTTGGATTACCTGAAGGAATTACTTCTCCGACTGGCTGCCTCGCTTCACCTGCAAAATATTCAAGGATACTTATTGCGCGCTGTGTTTCTCCAATACCCTCAGCAAGTGTTTTTCCTTCTTCTAGTGTTAAATCACGGCCTACTTCATGGACTTTTGCCTTTAATAGATCTGCTGCTTTTTGGAGGTATGAAGCTCGTTGTTGGTATGAAAGTCTCTTCCATGATAAAAAGGCGGTTTTCGCAGCAAGAATAGCTTGTCGTGCATCCTCTTGTGTACTTGAAGGAAACTCCCCTAATGAATCTCCATTATGAGGACTGTAATTTTCCCGATATTCACCTAACGTAGGTTGTTTCCATTGACCATTAATATAGTTTGCATAACGCATATCGTTTCCCCCAATAAGATTTTTTTCAATTAAATAAAAAGCCCATTATTTACTATAAGATAAATTCATTTTTGACTTATCTTGACCAGCAGATAAAATCTTCGGATTAGTTACAACTTCGATAACAGCTGGCCGTCCTGATGATAATGCCTTCTTAAGTGCCGGCGCAAAATCAGTATTTTTTTCGACCTTCTGACCATATGCTCCAAATAAACTCGCAAGCTCAGCAAAGTTCGGATTAGACAGCTCTGTTCCGATTACTCGATCTGGAAAATGCTTTTCTTGATGTGTTCGAATTGTTCCATACATATTGTTGTTTATCACAATCGAAATGACAGGTATGTTGTAACGTACGGCTGTTTCAATTTCCTGCAGCGTCATCATGAAGCCCCCATCTCCTGAGAAGGAAACAACTGTTTTATGCGGTTGAGCAAGTTTTGCACCAATAGCAGCCGGCAATCCATACCCCATCGCTCCGGATGTTGGTCCGACATATGTATTTTCATGCTCAAAGCGATAATATCTAGATAGCCAGCCAAAGAAGTTCCCTGCATCATTCGTAATAATCGTATCTTTTGGAAGATGCGAGACGATATCATACATAAAACCATCCAGATCTACAAATTCGTCCGTGTAATCTTCCTTCGCCTTTGAAAAGTTCATGTATTCGTTATGAAGCTTTTCTACTCGCATTTCATTTGAATTTAAAGGCGTAGATAAAGCAATTGTTAATGCTTCTACTAAAAAAGCTTTTGCATCAGCTGTAACTGCCAAAGAAGGAGCATAAACTTTTCCGAATACATCCTCTGAAATATCAATGTGAATCAGTTTTCCTTTTCCTGAAAGCAATGAATAATCTTGCGTTCCTACTTGGGAAAATCTTGTACCTAGTGCAATCACTAAGTCTGCATTGTCAATCGCTTCAAGTAAATACTTTGGTGTTCCAAAGCCGAGCCAGCCAGCATAACAAGGATGCGAATTTGGAAACGCATCGAAACGACGGAATGCAGTAACGACAGGCATTTGAACTGTTTCAGCAAATTTAACTAATAAAGGGACAGCCTGTGAACGAATGACTCCCCCACCAGCTATAAGAATCGGCCGTTTGGCATTTTGAATCATTTCTACTACTTGCTGAACGCTCTCTTTATGTGGACGAGCCGGCTGTGACTGATAGACTGGGATTTCGACCATTTCGGCTGTATCTTCTAGCATGTCATGAGGTAATGCAACTAACACTGGTCCAGGACGCCCTGACCTAGCAATATGAAATGCACGATGTAAAAGCTCTGGAATTCGTTCTACTCGATCAATCTCCACTGTCCATTTGCACAAATGGCTAAACATCCCTACAAGATTGACCTCTTGAAATGCTTCCTTTTCTTTAAAAGGACGCTCAACTTGTCCAATTAGCGCAACTAAAGGAGTGGAATCTTGGCTGGCAGTATGAATTCCAATCGCCAAGTTTGAAGCTCCAACTCCACGTGTTGCCATACAGACACCCACTTCACCGGATGCTTTTGCATACCCTTCCGCCATAAACGAAGCTCCACCTTCATGTCGAGCTGAAATCAAACTAATTTCTGGATGTTCATATAACGCATCCATAACACCTAGATAACTCTCACCAGGTACACAAAAAACTTTATTTACCCCTTCCTTGGCCATAACATTGACTACTGCTTTTCCACCGCTAATTTTCATTACGAAACACTCCCTTCTCCTATGCAATTACATTGGAACACTAACGATCAATTTATTTTATACTCAAGTTTTTTATTAAGATTTAACAGCTTCTACTTTAACCTCTTCGAATGGCCAAGCTGGAAGCATTTTTCTTAAAATTTTATCTTCCCTATAACCTAGGTCATATTCAGCCTGCATAATTGTATGAACCTCTCTTGTTCCTTCATAAATGACTGGTGCTTTTGAATTTCTTAAATAACGCTCTACTGGGAACTCATTTGAAAATCCATATGCACCATGAATTTGTACAGCATCATTAGCTGCCTCATTCGCTGCATTACAAGAAATCCATTTTGCTAGTGATGTTTCTCTAGTGTTACGTTTACCACTATTTTTTAACCAACCAGCTTTATAGACTAGTAGACGGGAGATTTCAAGATTTGAAGACATTTTAGCGATCATTTGTTGTACTAATTGATGTTTTCCGATTTCTTTACCAAAAGTTTTTCGCTCATGACAATATTTTACGCTAGCTTCAAGTGATGCTTGAATCAATCCACAAGCACCAGCTGCAACTGTAAATCTCCCATTATCAAGCGCTGACATTGCAATTTTAAATCCTTCACCTTCGAATCCTAATAGGTTCTCAGCTGGTACTCTGACATCATCTAAAAATACTTCTCCAGTGTTTCCAGCTCTAATTCCCATTTTCCCCTTAATTGGTTTTGTAGTAACCCCTTCAAAAGTACGTTCTACGATAAAACAAGAAATTCCGTGATGCTTTAAATCATGATTTGTTTTTGCAAAGATTAAGAAATGATCAGCTACATCACATAAAGAGATCCATGTTTTTGATCCGTTTAAGATATAGCTATCACCATCTTTTACTGCTGTTGTCGCCATTGCTACTACATCAGATCCTGCATTTGGCTCTGTTAACCCAAATGCGCCAATTTTCTTCCCTCGCGCTTGAGGAACTAGATACTTTTTCTTTTGCTCTTTTGTTCCCCACTGTAATAATGTCATGCTATTTAATCCCGTATGTACTGAAACAGCCGTACGGAAAGCAGTATCCCCGCGCTCTAGTTCCTCGCATACGATTGCTAAAGTATTATAGTCCATTCCAACTCCACCATATTGTTCTGGGATACATACACCCATTAGTTCCAATTCAGAAAGTCGTTTTAGAATATTTACTTCAAAATGTCCTTTTTCATCCCATTCCTTTATAAATGGTATAATTTCACGATCTACAAACGATCTAACTACCTTTCTTACACTTTTTTGCTCTTCAGTTAATGAAAAATTCATTTTATTTCCTCCTCAAATTGTATTATTTCGTTTCATTTCCTCTATATCAGATTGTGAATAACCAAGTTTACTCATCACTTCTTCAGTATGTTCTCCATGCAATGGAGGATGTCTTACTACTTCAACAGGTGTTTTTGATAATTTTAATGGTGAACCAACTAACTTTAGATCATCTATGAATGGATGGTTTACTTCTAGTAGCATATCCCTTGAACTAGCTTGTTCAGACTGCAGGGCTTCACTTACGTTATAAATCGGTCCATTTGGAATACCAATTTTATCTAAGAGAACTTTCCACTCATTTTTACTTTTTGTTTTTATTTTATTTGAGATTATTTCCTCAATTTGTTTTCGATACTGCAACCGACCAGCATTAGTCCTATATAATTCATCTAATAAAATCGGTTCTTCAATTAGTAAAGCAAATCGATTAAATTGCTGATCATTACCAACTGCGATCACCATCTCACCATCACTTGCTGAAAAAACTTGATATGGAACAATATTAGGATGATAATTTCCTAATCGCTCAGGTATAACGCCACTACATAAATAATTACTTGCCACATTTACTAATGCAGCCAATTGCGAGTCAAATAGTGAAATGTCAAGTTCTTGTCCTTCCCCTGTACGATCTCGATGCTGTAATGAAGCAAGAATTCCAATACATGTAAATAACCCTGTTAATACGTCTGAAATGGCAAATCCCACTTTTGTTGGCTCGCCTTCCTTCTCACCGGTAATGCTCATTAAACCAGACATCGCCTGAATGATATAATCATATCCAGGAAGTGAAGCGTTAGTTCCTCTACTACCAAATCCACTAATTGATGCAAGAATAATATCTTCTTTCATCGCTTTCATTTCTTCATAGGAAAAACCTAGTTTTGTTAAAGTTCCAGGTTTAAAGTTTTGGACGACAACATCAGCTTCAGAAATAAGTTTTTTTAAAACCTCTTTCCCCTTATCATCCTTTAAATTTAAAGTAATCCCTTGCTTGTTTCGATTAGCACATAAATAATAAGCACTTTCTCCTTCAACAAAAGGAGGCCCCCATCCCCGTGTTTCATCACCACCACTAATACTTTCAATTTTGATTACCTCAGCCCCAAGATCCCCAAGGATCATCGTACAAAAGGGACCCGCTAGTACTCTAGTTAAATCAATAATTTTGATACCATGTAATGCCCCCGGCAATATGATCACCTCTTCATTAATTTTCTTGGTATTTTCTAACTTCCACTGGGCAATTAAAATGGTTACTAATGTATTTTTTTATTGCATGTATATAGAAAATTTAAGGTAAATTAGCCTTCCATTTTCGTTATACATTACATTATGCAAAACCCATGCCAACTCCGTATTTCCTATTATTATTAAATCTAGGCTGTATTTACGGATCTAATTCGTGAAAAATGAAATTAAAATCCACTCAAAACCGTCATTTTTAACTCATTCAAAAAGTTTGCTATTTGTGAATCTATTCACCTAGTTCATAATAAAAAGGCTATTGAAATTGCCTATAAATGATGAAAACCCACAAAGAAATTTGTTTTCTTTGTGGGCTTTCGTTTTTCAACTTATTTTAACACTCAATCAAATCTCTAACTGTTGGCTCAAAAAGTTCGCAAGCAATATCTCTTTGATATCGTTTTTGCTTTTTAGCTTCTGTAAATAAGTTAAAGGTATTCTTTCTACTTAATCTTTCAATATCATCGATAACTGTCTGAGGTTCAGGTTTCACTAATCCAAAAATAACGGCGTCATAAAATCTAATTGCGCCTAAGTTCGCTACAAAATCATTCACCACATCGATACCTCTTTGTTTGATGATCTGATCCCCTTCAGCCGAGATTGGAATATTTGCAGCCTCTACAATTAAACTCGCCTTTACTTTATTAGCGTTTGATACATTAATTACATCCTCTAAAGCTGCCGGAATCAAGATGTCACAGTCTACATCAAGCCATTCAGTATTGCTTCTTACCACATAGTTCGATGCAAAAAACTCCTGATTCATTTCTCCATGTGAATTTTTGTGGTCGATTAACTTCTGTACATCTAACCCCTCTTCACATGTCACTAATAGATTTGCATCAGAAATGCCGACAATTTTATAACCTAACTGTGATAATTTCAACGCACAACTTGCTCCTACACAACCAAATCCTTGAATAACTACTTTCGCTACTTTATTTTCACCTTTAAATTTCCATGCTTCATCTGCACAAAAAGCAACACCGTAGCCTGTTACAGCATCATTTAGAAGGAAACAATCTATTTTAGAAGCTAGCAGATTATTAAAATCCTTTATACCATTTTTTACACTTACATCTTCCTTCATCGATTTTGTTAAAGGGATTCCTACATTAAATTCATCAAATACTCTTAATACATCCTCATACTTAGTACCTAAATCACTTCCTAAAGATACTCCGGCTTCTACATATGGCATCATCGCAATCAAAAATCTTCTTAATACATCATACGCATCTGGAGCTTTATAATCATAAGCAATACCAGCTTTACACCCACCTGTAGTGATACTTTCTGAAGCCATATATTTGTAAGCCATTGCCTCTGCCAAACGTTCAACTTCTTCCCTTGTCACTGTTGGATGCATTCTTGTCCCTCCACCAGCATACCCTTTGACAAAGTTATATACTACTAACCACCCTTTTGCATCTGTTTCACTATCATTCCACTCTACAACTAGGTAAGGTTTTTTCATACTAAATAGCCTCCTTTTCAGATGATCTTTTGCAATTGATTACTTGTGTAAGAATCTTAAGCTGTATGTAAAATGGTCAAATACTCTGATGAGTTGGTACATCTCCATGATCCTTCTTAATACCGATCTTTCCTTTATTTTTTCCATGGCGTAAAAAGTAATAAAGATAGCTTACACCCATGAAGCCTAAACCACCTATTAAGGAAGAACGTTGAGTAGGATCAAAAGCCATAAATACTATGGAAATTCCACATAATACAAGACATAGAATAGGTATTAATGGGAACAGCGGAACTTTGTACTTTAAATCCTTAACATTTCCACCATTTTTAATAAATTGTCTTCTAAAATTGTATTGCGACAAGGCAATTGCCATCCAACTGAATGTTCCAGCTAGTCCAGTTACAGAAAGTAGAACGACAAAAACTGTTTCTGCAGATACTACACTTGTAAGTAATGATACTAGTGCAAAAAGAAGACTAAACGATACTGCATTAAACGGAACACCACGAGAATTTACTTTACCTAAAGCTGCGGGTGCCATACCACTTTTAGAAAGTGACCAAAGCATACGAGAACATACATATAATCCTGAATTACCTACAGATAGCAACGCCGTTAAAATAACTAGATTCATAATATCAGCTGCATATGGAATACCTACACTATCAAATACTGCAACAAATGGACTTTCTACCACTCCTGCATGCCTCCATGGAATCAAAGCCGCTAATACTAAAATTGCTAACACATAAAAAATTAGGACACGAAAAATGATACTTCGAATTGCTTTAGGAAGAGTCTTTTCTGGTGCTTCACTTTCACCAGCTGCAATTCCAACAACTTCTGCACCCTGAAATGCAAATACTACCGCCATCATAGTTGAAAATATAGCTGAGAACCCATGAGGGAAAAGTCCACCATCTTTTGTAAAATTAGTAAACAAAGGTGCCGAACTGCCTTTATGACCAAACCCAAATATGATTGCTGCTCCAATCAGTATAAAAGCTATAACTGCAAATACTTTAATTCCCGCAAACCAAAACTCTGCCTCTGCGTAACCTTTTACACTAAGTATGTTTAAACCCAACAAAAGAACAATAAACACAAGACACCAGATCCAAACTGGTACATGTGGAAACCACCTTTGCATCAATATTCCAGCTGCAGTGAATTCTAATCCAACCGTTGTTGCCCAACTAAGCCAATACATCCAGCCAATCGTAAATCCGGTACCAGGACCAATGTATTTGGTAGCATACGTCTTAAACGAACCTGTAACTGGCATTGTAATTGACAGTTCACCTAAACAAACCATCACAAGGTACATCACCAATCCACCGAATAAATACGCAACAACCGCTCCCCCTGGACCAGCTTGATTAATCGTTAGACCTGAACCTAAAAATAAACCTGTACCGATTACTCCTCCGAGTGAAATCATAAACAAATGCCGACTTTTCATGGAACGTTGTAACTGACCTTTTTCATTAGTAGAATCCATAAATGCCCCACCTTTATTTTAGAATATTCAGAAAAAATAAAGCGAAATAATAGAATAAGATAAAGCTAATAAATTTTGCTTTTTTTAAACATTTACAATTTCTGATAATCTCAAAAAAATCACCGCAGAAACCGAACATAGTAACTAGTTGTGCCTACACCTATAAAGTAAAAATGAATAAGAAATTAAACACCTCCTATTTCTGCCAAACTAAAATCGGAAGTAACTACTTCCTCTTCTTAGTATTCATTAAGCAAAATTCATGCCAACAAAAAAACGCGGATAAACCAACTTATAAGCCATTCCTTAAATCTAAAAACAACTAGTTTATTTTAAAATCTACTCAATTCATTTATTTTAGACTCAATTACTTTTTTTAAAAAGAGACTTTTATCATTAAGATCATTCTATTTACTAAAATAATCAATCTTACATTCTTTCCAATTAGTACAGCAGGATTGCAGAATACTTTTTTAAAAATTTAGTTACGAGAAAATTTAATGCTTCTGATTTTGGAAAATGGTACATTGAATTACAAAAAATGGAAAAATATAATATGAAACAGAACTCTTTGAGGAATATTGCTATTTAAGTTATAAATTCAAAGAAGCCAAGATATTGGAGAAAAAATGTGAAAAAGAAATTTTTTAATTCATTTCTTATTGTAAGTATGCTTTTAGGTGGTTGCTCTAACTATAAAGAATTAAATCAAGTATCGATTGTGGTTGCAATAGGGATTGATTACCTCCCAAAAGAAAAAAAATATCATGTAATCACTCAAATTTTTAATCCTAGTGCAATTGCGACTACTACACAGTCAGGTTCTCAAAGTGTTCCAGTAATTGCGTTAGATGAAAAAGGTAGGACCATTTTAGAAGCTGTACGAAATGTGTCTAAGAAAGGATCGCGACAAAATATATATTCTCATGTTGCTCTTATCGTAATTGGTGAAACATTAGCAAAAGAAAGATCATTGAATTATATTTTCGATGTATTTGAAAGAGATTCCAAAGTTCGTGTCAATATCCCAGTTATTATTGCAAGAAATAAAAGCGTCGGTGAAATAATGAATAACATAGCATCACTAGATAAAATATCTGCTAAATCAATTGTAGGTAAAATTAAAAATACATCAGCCCTTTTAGGTGAAAATCAAGAAACATTAATGCGTCAGGCAATTTCTGCAATCTCTAGTAGTGGCAGGGAACCAGTAATAAATGGCGTGAGCATAGAAAATGAAAGTGAATCATCAGAAACACTTGAAAATGCTAATAAAGTCACTTCTAGTTATGATAAGATAAATGGCACAGGGATTTTCAGAGATGGAAAATTAGTTGGATGGTTAGATGGATCACCGGCAAAATCAATACAAATTATTGATAATCTGATCAAAGAAACGAATGTCCAAATACCATGTAATAAAAAAGAATTTGATTCGATGGAGCTTACTCGGGTAAAATCTAAGACGGAAATTAAAATCAAGGATAATATTCCAATTATAAATATAAAAATAAAATCAATTGGCCATATTGACGAGGTATTTTGTAATGCCAATTTTGATAAAGCTAAAACACTCAATAAATATGAAAAGTCAGCTGAAAATGTTATAAAACAATCAATGGAAAAAGGGATTTCTGAAGTAAAAAAATTCGGTGGAGATGCATTTGGTTTTGGTGAAAAATTATACATGGTTAATCCAAAAATTTATAAAAAATATGAGGGTAATTGGAATGATACATTTAAAAAAGCAAAAGTTACAGTAAGTGTCGACGTTCAAATTAATAACGTTGGAATGAGAAGGAAATCTTATCCTTATTAGGAAAGACTTAGTATTTGCTTTTAAAACTCTCCTTGAAAAAACAGGACATTAGAACTCAGTATAAAACCCAACTTGGAAACTACAAAAGCCCCCTGTACTATTCGGGGGCTTTTCAATGTAATGCAATATAATGTAATCAATATTAAAAAAGTTCGAACACTAAATAAACTTCGTCGAAAAGTAATATATTAAATTTTTATGGAGAGGTTTTTCTAATATATCACTACTAGTTATTACGGACATAGTGTCACAAGTAGAATAATTTCTTATCACTAAGAAATTTGTAGATATTTCCCGGGAATTTGTAAGATTTTGATATGATATAAAATAAAATCTACTATTCAAAAAGTATTATTTTAAACTGAAATTAACTGAAATTAACTGATATCAGTTGATTTTTTATTCTACTGGTGGCTTAGATGAAAAAATCTAATAACGATCGAATATCGCATAGTGATACAATGGTTCGTTTTATGTTACTTTTTTGTATCGCATACGAATTTTTACGATTAGGAAATAAAAAGCCGATACATCCTTATGGAAGTATCGACCTAAAAGTACTTATTAAAATTTTTAAACAGATTTGTACAAGATTAGCAGAAAAAGATTTTAATAGGTCCTTTATTTTCTAAATAAAGAGAAAAGCCAGCCCCATTTATCTCTAGGCTTTTGTATCACAATTTCTAAACGTTTATTAAAATCATCTTGTGATCGCCATTCTTTTCTCTGTTCTTCTCTTATGTTTTGTATTTCTTCTTGTAAAAAATCAATTGTTTGTTTTTCTTGTTCAAGTATTGTCTCGTATTGAATTTTTTGTTGTTCAGCTAATTTTTCAATTTTGGTATAAGTTTTATTAGATGAATTCCCAATATTTGCACTTATATCATGATGATCTTGTTGAAGCCTGGAAACCGCCGTTTTAAGTTCTGTCATATCATTTTTCAGTTGTACATTCATTTCACGTGCAGCTGCAAGTTCACTGACTAAAAATCTTAAAAACTCATTTAATTGATTTGGGTCATGTGGTAAATTTTTATATGTATCGGATATCGCAATTTGAGTTTCATCGTAACCTTCTAATCTTTCTTTTTGTTGAAACACGAGGTCTTTTGCAGTATCTTCTAGGGGCTTTTCTGAATCGCGTAACGCTATAAGCACTCTAATATCAGATTGAACAAATATTCGCCGATCGCCATCTTTCAAGAACTCATATCCATTGCGCTCTAAGATTTGACCATACTTTCGAACAGTAGGTGTTGCAATACCCAGTTCTTCTGCTACTTCCTTGGAAGAAAAAGCTCGTTCATTCGGTTGTATATCACTTCGCATATCGGACCTCCTTTTTAACAAATATGAAGGATTTTTCGGCATATTGCAACATATATCACTGTGATACAAAAAAACAAGTGATGATTTCCTACTTCAATATTGTTGAAAATAGCGCTCTTACAAATGCATTTAAAATTTACAGCTTGAACATTTGATTTATGAATTCTTTCTAAAAGTAAGGCTTAGAAAAGCAATATAAACGATATATATACTAACTCATACTTTATAAACTAGAGCTATTGATAGTGAAATCACCTAAAAAAACCCCTTTTCACACTTAAGGAAAATAGGGGATAAATTCATTATACTAAAATTGACATTAATTAGGGCCTAAAGCACCAACTACCGGATGTGGAACATAAGGCTCTTCCAAATATGCAACTTCTTCCGCGGTTAAATTAACCGACAATGCACCAACAGAATCTTCTAAATGTGAAATTTTAGTAGCTCCAATAATTGGTGCTGATACTGGTTCTTTCTGCAGTAACCAAGCAAGAGCAATGTTTGATTTTGTTACTCCATGTTTTTCAGCAATCTCTGCAACACGTTCCACAACATGACGATCCGTATTTTCAGTTGCACCGTATTTAGATTTTTGAGTTTCATCAGTTTCAGATCTAAGTGTCGTATTTGACCAATCACGTGTCAATCTTCCTGACGCAAGTGGACTATATGGAATTACGCCGATTTTTTCTTCTTTACAAAGAGGCAGCATCTCCCTTTCCTCTTCACGGTATATGAGGTTCAGATGGTTTTGCATCGAGACAAATTTGGTCCATCCATTTTTCTCTGCAACATGTAATGCCTTCAAAAACTGCCATGCATACATAGCGGAAGCACCGATATATCTTACTTTTCCAGCTTTTACTAGATCATGAAGTGCCTCCATTGTTTCTTCGATTGGAGTGTTATAATCCCAACGATGGATTTGGTATAAATCCACATAATCTGTTCCTAGTCGTTTAAGACTTTTATCAATTTCACTCATAATATGCTTTCGGGAAAGTCCTAAACCGTTCGGACCTTTGTGCATAGGGAAATAAACCTTCGTAGCAAGAACAATTTCATCTCGATTGGCATAATCTTTTAAAGCTCTACCAACATATTCTTCACTAGTTCCATCTGAATAGACATTCGCCGTATCGAAAAAATTGATCCCTAAGTCTAGTGCTTTTTTAATGATTGTACGGCTACTTTCCTCATCGATTACCCATGGATGAATCCAACGTTTTGCATCTCCAAATCCCATACAACCAAGGCAAACTCTAGATATTTCTAATCCTGTATTCCCAAGTTTTGTGTATTCCATTGTTTTATCCTCACTTTCGGAAATATGTAATCTATTAATCTTTAAAAACTATACCTGGACTACATCACTAAAATTGTGATTGATAATCTCTACTAATTTAAATTCCCTGTTCTCATATTCAAACTTAAGGATGCAACAATTTCCAATTCGATCTTGTTGTACAATCGAACTTCTATGCTCCCAAACCCGCATGAAATTTCTTAAAGCTGCTCCATGGGATATAGCTAATACCACTTCATTGTCTTCTTCCATTATTTTTTGGCATGTAGTAGCTATTCTTTGTTGCAGTTCTTTTTGATCTTCTCCACCAAACTTAACAAAGAAATCACCATAAGGTAGCGCTGGATTTAAATCTTCACTTTCACCTTCAAAAGTTCCGAAATTCCATTCTTTTAATCCTTTTAATCTTGTATACGGCAATTCCGTCACGATTTCCAACGTATCACTAGCTCTTTCTGATGTGGAACAATAGGCATGATCAAAAATAACTTTTTGTTCTCTAAAGTACTTTGCAGCAGCCTCTGCTTGTTTAATTCCAAATTCAGTTAAAGGTGAATCACACCAACCTTGAATTTTCCTTCTTTTATTAAATAATGTTTGTCCATGTCTCATTAAATAAAAAGTCTTTTTCATTTGTATCCCCCTTTTGAATCTTAAAAGCCTATTTTAAAAATCAAGTGGTACGAGTCATTAGACCTTTTTTGCCTCAAAATTTAATAACAACTTACAATCTTATATTATCAATATATTATTTTTAATCGTTAGCATATTCCTCTCAAATAATTGCCTATTACTCTTAGTTCTAGAAAAATTTTAACAAACTGACCACAAAAAAAGCCCAAACCTTTGTTACATATAGGCTTGAGCTTTTCTAAATAGATTATTTTGCTGTAGTAGTGTATTTTTCTTCCAAAGACTTCTTTAAAAATGATGCTAATTCAAGCATTCCGAATTTTCCAGCTTTTTCTTCTGCATCTGAGTTATAGTTCGTATTTGTATTGATATCGTAAGTAAAAATTGTGCCTTCAGCATTTCTAATAAATTCGATTCCGGCAACTTGAACATTATTTTTAACTAGAACTTCTTTATATTTATTTATTATTTCGTCCTCAAAGCCTTCAATGATTTGGAACTTAGGCTTCTCTTCTACTTCTTCTCCTACTGGGCAGAATAAATCACCAATTTGGCATGCATCAGCTGGGCAAAGTTCAAAGCCTTCCGAAGTATCAACTTTAACAGCATATACAAAGTTTCCTCCTACAAATTCACAACGAGTGATGTAGCTTTCAGGTGATTGGATGTATTCTTGAATAAGGGTAATGCCATCGACTGGTTCTTCGAATGTAGGCCCTTCTACATAAGCTTTTAAAGCTTCAATACTATGGAAAAGCTGAACACCTAAGCCTTTACCTGCACGATTATGTTTTGTAATAAATGACTGTCCATCAAAGCTATTAGCTGCCTTAATAATGTTTTCTTTTCCAACCGCTGCAATCGTTTTTGGAGTCTTAACACCATACTTTTCTAGCTCTAAGTATTGTAAAACCTTACTAACTTCTAGCTTTAGGGCATTCGTACCATTTAAAACCGTACGGCCATGTGCTTCAAGCCAAGCTAAGACTTGCCCAGTAAATTCTGCTGCAAAACGATGATCACGTGTATGAGAAGAAGCACTCATTCGACTATAGAAAATCCCTTCTGGTGGTACGGTTGATAAATCAACAGTACCTTCGTCTAAATGCCATTCTTCAAATGGAACACCAAGCTCCTCTAATCTTTTTGTTAAATGGATTGTCCATTCACTATTTTCATGTATTACATATACTTTGCTCATTTTTATGTCCCCATTCTAGTTTTTTATTAAACTACGTTTTTTTTCTACTAATGGCATAACTTGCTTTGAAAAGCGTTCCATTTCCTCTAATTGAGGTGAAAATTGTAATAATAATAAGTCTAAGCCAGCTTCTTCATATTGTAAAATTCGATCTGCAATTTGCTCTGGTGTCCCTACTAGATTTGCTCTAAGACCACGATTTGAAACTGAGTAATCTTGTAATTGTATTTGTTGCTCTAATTGTGATTTAGTCGTGAAGTCTTTATAGCCCGCATAACCGCTAGAATCTTTCACAGTCGTAATTTTTTCTAACTCAGCTAAAGCCTCTTCTTCTGTATCTCTACAAATAACATAAGCAGCCATACCGAAAGAACTTAAAGGTGCATTGCCAGTTTGTTCACGACGTACTTTCATATCTGTTACTTTCTGATTAATTTCTTCAACTGTTCCACCGTGCATCACATAAGCGTCACATTTTTCAACAATTGTTTGCTTACCTTTTTCACTTTCACCACCTGCATAAAGAATCGGGTTTGGTCTTTGCACAGGTTTTGGAGCAAGTTTCGTATCTTTTAAGTCGTAAAATTTTCCTGAATAATTGAACGTTTCTTCTGTCCATAAGCCTTTTAGGACATCAATAAACTCCTCTGTACGGGCATAGCGTTCATCATGTTCTGTAAAAATACCGCCATATTGACGAGCTTCTTCTGCCCACCATGCAGAAACGACGTTTAGCGTAAAACGGCCGTTACTGATTTGATCGATATTAGCAGCCATTTTTGCTGTTACTGCAGGATTATGAAAACCTGGACGAATCGCGGTCATAATTTCGATTTTTTCCGTTACTGCAGCAAGTGCCGCTGCTGTAGACCAAGCTTCAAGGGAATCATGTTCTGGACCTTTAATATCGTTTAAATATAATTCAGCAATTAAAGTAGTCGAATATCCCCATCTTTCAGCTGATTGAATGACCTCTTTAGCATATTCAAATGTTGGTGGCATGCTTTCGTCATCCACATTACGTAACCATCCTCCAAAAATCGGTAACCAAAAACCATATTTCATTTCTATTCTCTCCTTTATCCTCAAAATTATCTAGTTTTCGCATCAGTTAAGTTGGATTTATATATAGTGGAATTCAGTTTTGTTTAACCTTCCGCGTAAATAAATAAAAAATAAAAAAGCCTCTTTCATTCAGAAAGAGGCATCGGAAACAATTGTTTTCGACTTATCTATCAGAATGTTTTCATTCTGCAGGAAGTGGCACCGTTCCTAAATAAGGAGGTTGCCGGACGTCATAGGGCCTGATCCCTCGGTCACTCTCGATAAGTTTGAATTATGTAATTTCTTTAACTGAATCATAAATCCTAGTAAACAGATTGTCAATAAGGGAATTTAAACATTTTTTTGAGATAGCGCTTTCATTTTTATTAGAAAAAATAAAATTTTATAATTTTTTATTGCCATTAAACCGAAGTTAATACATAGTACCAGTTCCCTTTAGTATCACTTCTGATTTTACTCGAAGTTCAAGTTTTGGATAAATTTCTTCCCACTTATCTATTACTTTTTTTGTCACTCCGTATTTTGCTTGATAGTTTAACCCAAGTCCAAGTGGATCAACATTTAATTCCTGTAGACGTTCTAGAAATTTTTTTGTTCTTGAGCTCATAATGATTGATGCTTTTTTCTCATACTCTTTCAATTCTATATCTTGATGTAGTGTCTTATTAGATTCCTCAATAAATCCTTTTACCTTTATATGAACGTCTAGATATGGCTTTTTATTTTTAGGCATAACAATTTTCATGTCAGTTTTCATATTTTCAGCACTTATGTAAAATTGATTTTTTCCTTTTCCAACATTAATTAATGTTGTTACTTTGGGATTTAAGAGCTCATTAAGCATCCTTGTTTCATCACGATTTAATACTGCTTTAAATTTTGTTCCTTTAAAAACTGAGGAAGTATTAATTTTAAAGGAACTATCGAACGGTTCAATAATAGGTAAATATGGATCTATACCGTTTTCTATCAATCGCATATAATAATCATTAAGTATCTCTGACATTACATATGGTGACCTATTTGTTTCTTCATTAAAAGCTAACACAACAGCGTTACCCGCTAATCTCTCTGATTTAACCCTCCATGATAAAGCTTCTTTTGCAGAAGGTTCTCCTACAGCTACATAAGCAACACCTTGAATATCTGGCCGTTTAATAAACCACTTCATCAAATCAATTTGGTTTTCACCTAGTAGCTCTTTATCGATAACGATTACCCTACATTGAGCAAAATCTAATTTTTTATCTACTAAAGATTGGATTATTCTAATGGCCTCAGAAACTGAAGTTGATTTTTGAGAAATAATTTGAAAATTAGACCTTCCCGCTCCAATTTGTGCTGATGGGATGGCTAATTTCACTGACACAAGGTAGACGCCATTTTCATCTGTATGATCGATTCCTATCGCTACGACAAAAAAACGTTTATCAACATCGAGTAATTGGCAACCAGACATACAACTTAATTCCATAATTAACAACAACGTTAAAATACGGTTCATGCTCTTTGCCTCCGTGATAAGAAAAAAATTAACACTACTAATATGCCTTCAGCAGGAAAACGGATATTTTGCCATATTTTAATCAGATCAAATAATTCTCTTTCGTTCGTAAATGTCTGCAGTGTCATCGTAACGGCTCCAAAAAATAGAAAGATCATATATCCATAAAATTTCCTTTTTTTAGCAGGTTTCAAATTATAATTAAAAAACATTCCTTCAAATAGTTTTAAACCAACATGCCATGTTAATATGCTAAATAATAGTGACATCAAAAGGAATATATAAAGCATCAAATATAGCACTCTTTCGATAAACCCGTATTCCATTCTTAGAGAATCCGTTATGAAGACCCAAGGAAACACTACATCATTAATCCCTTTAACACCTAAAAAAGCAATTGGGACGAAAAATGTAAAACTAATTACAACGAATCCGATTAAAGGTAAAATCCACAGAAATTTAACAACCTTTTTCGTTTCAAGATAACGATTAATGATAGCTAGATTTATATAGCCTGTAAAAAAATAAGTAGCAGCTGAAATAGAACTATAGTTAGGCATTTGCCAAAAATAATGGAGTATTCTTTTAATATGGACGAAATAAAAATATTTGCTTGCCATGGCTTTATAAACGATAAAAAAAACAACTGGAGTAGCTACAAGTACCATTATTTCAATAACGTTGAGGATTGATTTTGTATAACAATTTGCTCCATAAATAACAATAACTAAAAAAAAAGCTAAAACATATCCCATATTTAACTCAGTATTTAAATACAGTACAGTAATATATGTGAAAGAAATTAAAACAAATGCCCCTGCAGCCAACCACATTACGCCTAAAAATGCTAAGTAAATGTTTTTAACAAGTTTAGGTAGTCTATTGTTAAAAATTTCGGGCAATCCTTTATTAGGAAATTTACTTATTCCGATCGTAAACAAATAAATAAATATTCCACCAATCAAAACACTTAACACCATAGATATAAGAGACCCATTAAAACGCTCGCCAATTAAAATCATTGGTACATTGATAATAATATTCAACATCATTGTTAGCAGTACAGTATAGTAAAAGTGACGGGTCAACTAGCTTTGCCCCCCCTTTGGGTTCTCAGTTATCGTTTCAATTTTATCGGAAGATCCCCATTCAATCGCTAAAAAAGGAGTCCCAAAGCTTCGCTTATTAGCAAAATAACAGATAAGTACAAGCATACCTCCAACTAATCCGACTAACCCAAATAGAGTTGCTAATATAATCAGTGGGTATCTAATACATCGAATTGAGAAACTCATTGCACTGATTGGGATCGTAAAATTAGAAATGGCAACAAATGCAGTAATAATAATCATGATGGAACTTACAAGTTGTGCTTGTTGTGCAGCTTGACCAAGTATAAGTCCACCAACAGTCGTAGCAGTTGGGCCAATTACTCGTGGTAGTCTAATACTAGCTTCAATTAACATTTCAACAGCTAACATCATAAAAAGCACTTCAAAAAATGATGGATAAGGAACTCCTGCCCTACTACCTGCAATCGTCAAAGTAAGTTGGGACCTTAATATTTCCGGGTTATACGAGGTAATTGCAATATAAAAAGCAGGTAACACCAATGTTATAATAAGGGCAATATATCTTATTGATTGCAAAAGTTTTTTTATCCAGAAAGAATGATATAAGTCATCCATTGAAGCTATAAAATCAAAAAATACAGAAGGCGTAATCAAAGTAAATGGCGTTCCATCCATAGCAACAATAACCTTACCTTGGGCAAGATTTGAAACAGTTCGATCAGGTCTTTCTGTTATCATCATGGTAGGAAATAAATGAATCTTTTTATCAGAAAGTATCCTTTCTAATTGACCAGCTGCTTGTATTACATCCATCTTTACCCTCTTAAGACGACTTTTTAATTCATCAATTACCTTTTTATCTGCATAATTAGAATCATAAAGTATTGCTATATTTGTTTTTGAGATTGTTCCAACTGTTTGATACTCAATGCTTAATTTATTGGAAGGATATCTTTTACGAATTATCGCTATATTTGTACTGAGGTCATGTGAAAAAGCTTTTTGTGGTCCTTGAACTGATGTTTCTACTGCAGATTCTACAGATTCAGTATTCATAGCACGCATTGCATTAAAAGCATATATCCCATTTGATATGAAAATTAACACGTTACCAGAAATTATATATTCCCCTAAATACCTTTTGTTTTGAATCGACTCACAATTAGATAGGGAGAGTATGTGTAACAGAAATTTACTTTCTTTATCACAAAGCATAAGTGGTTGGATGATATCAGTTTTAATTTTATCCGCGTCACATAGATCTTGAAGATAGATCAAACAAATTTGTTGTTCATAATATTCAAATGAATGGATAATTAAATCTTTTGCTCCCTCAAATTCTTGCTTAAGAGCATTTATTACTGCCAATTGACTTCTCAACTTATGCTACCCTCCTTCTATTTCTTTTCATATTTTTTTAGTATGTCAAATTAAAGCTTATCCATTCTATGCAAATTCCTTTTTTTCTCTTTCTTTGACAGATCAAAAATAGCTATTTTTCTTTTGGCTTACTGACTTAGACCTTATGAGTATGTTAATTTCAGATTCTTGATTTTTACTTGCTCATGAACCCTCTATGAGGAACTATATTTCGGATTCCTGCTCTTTTACTTACTCATCAACCCTTTATGAGGAACTATATTTCGGATTCATATTTCGGATTCTTGCTCTTTTACTTACTCATGAACCCTTTATGAGGAACTATATTTCGGATTCCTGCTCTTTTACTTACTCATGAACCTTCTATGAGGAACTATTTTTCGGATTCCTGCTCTTTTACTTACTCATGAACCCTCTATGAGGAACTAAATTATGGATTCCTGCTCTTTTACTGACTCATGAACCCTTTATGAGTGACTATATTTCGTATTCCAGCTCCTTAACTTACTCATGAACCCTTTATGAGGAACTATATTTCGTATTCCAGCTCCTTTACTTACTCATGAACCCTTTATGAGGAACTATATTTCGGATTCTTGCTCTTTTACTTACTCATCAACCCTTAGTGTATGAAAGAAGCATATTTCAAAAAAAAACCCAACGAATCGTTGGGTTTTTACAATACTTATAAATTATTAATTTCATTAGCAGTACGAACTCCTGCTTCAATTGCCCCTTTATATGTCGATTAAAAGGATTGATATTCCCATCATTTTCAAAGAACACACTGTCATTCCTTTGAGTGCAAGCCCATAACTCCTATAAATTATGAGTATAAAATCCTCGAATGGTTCAATAATAATTTTCGTACCTATCTCTTTAAAAGGAGTTTAGTATGAATTTATTTGAGAAGGGAAGTAAATTTATAATGGGAGTATTAAGTGGAAATCCACAAAATGAACCTTTACATTATGGAGAAGTTTATGGTCTATGGAGTCACCTATCAGCTACTAAAGCTGGTGTAGATACTTACCAAGTTTATATTAACCATACTGGTGATGAAGAGTTAAAAGCATTTTTAAAACAAGTAATTGAAAATTCAATGAAACCTGCAATTAAAGAAGTTGAAGAAGTACTTCTACATAATGATATTGCAGTACCTCCTACTCCATCAGAACGACCAGATGCCGATTTGGAACAAATTCCAGCTGGAGCTAGATTTCAAGATGCTCAAATCGCTTACATGGTTGCTGCTGAAATAGCTGCTGGAGTTACATCTAACGCTGCATTAATGAGTCAATCAATTCGCGAAGATATTGGTACTATGTTTGCAAGTTTTGGTGCTAAAAAAGCGAAAGATGGTGCAGCACTACTACAAATCATGAAAACAAAAGGCTGGTTAGTTCCACCACCTCTTCACCTTGAAACAAAGCAACAACAACATTAAAAAAATTGTCCACCTATCATTAATTAGGTGGACTTTTTTTATTTTCTAGCTAAGAGATAGACTGAGTAGCATGCACAGTTGTTCCATACACATGTACCTACACAACCTTTTTTGTACGACTTATATATTTTCGAAAAAATCCATCCTAATATAATTCCAACAAATCAAAGACCTTATTTGGATTTTGTTTAAACTTCACAAAACTTTCTTATTTTAGAATAATTTAACAATTGTTTTAGGTTACTATTAAATTAACTTATTGGTTAAGTCAATAAGTCTGTAATCTAAATTAAAAGAGGATTTTTTTGAAAAAGTTAGTTGGTATTGGTACTTTGTCTGCATTCTTTCTTTCTAGTTTTGGTCTACATTCTATTGTTAAGGCTGCTTATTGTGGAAAAGTCTCTTTAAAACAATACAAAGGAGAGTAGTGTATGAAGAAAAAATTAATTGCAATAATAACAATTTTATTTATTGGAACAATGCCTTTTGCAGCAAACGCTGAAGAAAATTCAAATGATCTTGTTAAAGAGGAAAAAGCAACGACAACTATCTTTGACGAAATTCAAAGTGAAATTAATTTTTCTTTAGAAAATGATATTGAAGAAAGTAAAACAATATATACTCAACCTATTGAGATTGGTGAGGGTGTTGATTTAATGTCAACAGAGACAATTGTGTATAATGAAGACGGAACTGTAAAAGGAAGCTATCGTGTGGAAGTTCAACCGGAATTGAAAGAAAATATTAAAACTTCTAGAGCTGTAATTAATACTGGTGGTTATAATTGGAAATATGTGAACACGAAATATTCAGATACATATTTAGAACATACAATTAAGGGACCTATACAAGCTTTATTAGCATTTGGAACACCATACTTACCAACAAAGCCTCAACAAGCTTTTGCTGGAGGATTATCAGCTTATATAGGTCTATACGCTAGTCCTAAGCTCTATTATTTTAAATCTGTTTTGTACACTGATTATGATGCAGTAAATAATTATTACAAGTTAGTTGTATATACTTATAAAGATAAAGGGCGAACTAAGTTAGAATCTACAAAAACTATAATAACTAAATCAGCAAGGTAAAATAAAGTCTCCTAAAGTAGACTTCAGACTGTAGTCGAACTCGATGAAAATCGAGTTTGCCTACAGTCTTTTTTGTTTTAAAATAGAATTAGTAAAATTTTCTTGAGGTGAGATACATGCTTTCAAAACATCATTCAATTCAAAGAGATCAATTGGAAATGATCGCGCTCGACCAACTTGTACTCGATAATCACTTAGTCCCGTAAAATAGAACCATCAATTGATTTATCTTTTATTTATGATTTATTGAAAGACATGTATTCTCCTGTTGAACGCCCAAGCATTGATCCAGTTATTTTAATTAAGCTAACTTTAATCCAGTATACTTTTGGCATTTGCTCTATGCAAAAAACAATTGAAGAAGTGAAGCAATTTGCCTACTCTTTTCACGCATGGAGTGGCCCAAAAACAGCATAAATAAGAAGATAGAGGAGTCTATTCTCATTCAAAATATAAAAAAAATGACAAAAGAGGTTCGGAATAAGAGCATTCCGAGCTCCTTTTGTCGACAATCTGAAGTCCCTAAAGGAGACTTTATTTTTTATAATATTGATCAATACGGTGTGTTAAATATAGAATTAAAATAATTATGATAAAAAAATATGTAATTTTTATATAAATATTTAAACTTATAGAACTTAAAGAAAAAATAAGCAAAGTAAGAATAGCACTTAAAATAAATTTTAAAATGTTTTTCATATTACACCTTTCTTTTAAATAATATGCCTAAAGCTTAACTTAGTTTAATACCTTTGTAAAAAAATCTAAGATAAGGAGTTTTATAATGAAAAAATTTATTAAAATAAAAATGTTTTATGACTATCTTTGTTTTATTAATTTTAGTTAGTGGTTGTAACTCAAATGATCAAAATCATAGCTTAAGAGGAACATATGTAAGTAAGGATTTACCTCGAATTACGATGGTATTTGATCAAGAAGATGACAATAAATTTTACTATTATGACCATGATTTACCGGAAAATCAAAGAGTAGATAAAGGGAATTACTCAAAAAAATCAAATTCAAACTATGTAATAAAAAATACTAATTTTAAAGAAACAGAGATCACTTTTAAGCAAGATGGATTCACGGTTACTATCAACGGAAATAAATATTATTTCCAACAAATTAGTAGCTTACCAACTATTCAGAAGTAGCTGTTTAAAAGTGCAAATCAAAAATGATAGCTAAACTACTCCTAAAATGGTTTATTACATTAGCATATTTGATAAATCTAATTTGGATAAAAATGGTATAATACGTATTGTCGCTAAAAGAGCAATTCATTATGAGTTGCTCTTTTTTTGTCAATTTTTATTGACAGTGGAGCGTAATAGATTAAGTTGTTCTTGTGAAGAATACCGTGTACGACCAACGGAAACTTGGTGCGGTTTAAATCTTATCTGACTTATCCCAATTTCTAAGAGTTTTTTGTTCTTCCTATTCTTTGAGCATACTTTCCTATTGAATACAATCACAAACGTCTTCTCATAATTATCAAACCATAAAAGCGATAAAGGATGTTTAAAATATTATGACGATTTTATGAATTTGACTTATCGGCAGTATATATATTTTTTTACTCGACCATATAAAATAAAAAAGAATATATGTGAAATAAATTTCTCATAATAAGTTCAGGAGGGATTTTTATGAAGCATATAAAAGCATTTATCATTAAATTTATTGCTTGTCTTGCATTATTATATATAATTTTGGGTCTTGGGTACGATATGGCATTTAGAAATGTATTTCTGATATCGTTAGTCTTAGGAGTAATCGCATATATCGTTGGTGATCTATTGATCTTACCCAAAACAAATAATACGATAGCAACAATAGCGGATGCAGGACTAGCATACTTAATTATTTGGTATATGGGATCAAAGTTAACATATGGTGGTAGTATGGTAACTCCAGCTTTAATTTCCGCAATTGGCATAGCTTTGTTTGAAATCTTTTTTCATAAATATGTTTATCATAATGTTATTAAAAATACAGAGCATCGAGAGAATGTATCAACTGGAAATTTACGTTATCAAACCGAGGCATCAGAAGAATTGACTCCTGATATACAAGACGAAAAAATTAAAAAATAATTACTGTATTATAAAGGTCTTAAAAAAATTAGTAAGAGAAACTTAAGTTTCTCTTATTTATTTTCTATCTTACTAATGTATATCCAAAAAAAGTACAGACTGAAAGAATTCCCCACCCTGTACTCGTCATTTTATTTCATTCGTTTTTTATATACCTTCATCGAAATCAGATAAAACAAAATCCCAATTCCCACTAACCAGAACACTGCTGTTAAAATCGCACCATAGTCCGGCTGCCCAGCTAAAAGGGAACGTACACTTTCGGCAATTGGTGTCATTGGCTGATTTTCTGCAAAAGCTCGAAGTTTGCTACCCATATTATTTGTTGGAACAAAGGCAGAACTTACAAACATTAAGCCCATAAGTAGATAAGAGAACACGCTCGCACCTTCATACGATTTTGACATTAAACCACATGCTACTGCAATCCAAGTGAAAGAAAAAACGGTAAGCAGGATCATACCAACAGCTAATAACCATTCCACAAAGTTAGCATGAGGACGGAATCCCATGATAAAAGAAATGAGAATCACCGCAGCAACTGATAATAAGTTTAATAATAATGTTGAGATGACATGCCCTCCCAATATGGATGATTTGGCGATTGGCATGGAATGGAATCGATCAAAGATTCCTCTAGTCATGTCAGTATTCACTCGAACTGCTGTATAGGAAATCCCCATTCCAATACACATAAGCAACACACCTGGAACGATAAAATTCACATAATCTACTTTATCCATCGTCATGGCACTACCGAAAATATAAACAAAAGCAAGCATAAGCATAATCGGCATAAGAATCGTTGTGATAATTGTATCAATACTTCTAAGTGAATGCTTCATTACCCGACTACTCATTGTAATAGTATCACTAAAAAAATGGTTTCCACTCATTATGATTCTCCTTTCTTTCCGGTAACAGCGAGGAAAATTTCCTCAAGGTTCGGCTGTTTTTCTACGTATTCCACTTTTTTAGGTGGAAGAATTGCTTTTAATTCATTCAATGTACCTTGAATGAGTATCTTTCCTTCATGTAAAATTGCAATGCGGTCAGCTAGTTGTTCGGCTTCTTCTAAATACTGGGTAGTGAGAAAAACGGTAATACCTGCTTTCGCCATATCACGAATCACTTCCCACAAAGCTAACCGAGCTTCCGGGTCAAGTCCAACAGAAGGCTCATCAAGAAAAACAAGTTCAGGTGACCCGAGTACTGTCATTGCTAAATCCAATCGTCGTTTCATACCGCCTGAATAAGTAGCAAGAGCTTGATTACCAGCTTCAACTAAATCAAAACGGTGTAGACTTTCTTCCACAGCTTCGTTCCGATTAGGCAAGTGGCGAAGTTTTGCTACTAGATCAAGATTTTCGCGCCCTGTCAAAATATCATCTACTGCAACGTTTTGTCCGGTTAGACTGATTTTCTCACGTACTTGTTGTGGGTTCGTTTGAAGGTTGGCATTACAGACTTCTATTTCCCCTTTATCTGCCTGCAGTAAAGTAGTTAGAATTTTAATAATAGTTGTTTTACCAGCACCATTAGACCCGAGTAAAGCGAAGACACTGCCTTTCTTTACTTCAAATTCCACGCCTTTTAATACTGGGACATTTTTGTATGATTTTTCAAGCCCTTTCACTGAAATTGCTGTATTGCTCATAATCATTTTCCCTCCCATATATAAAGTTGAAGGCGCGTGTCACTGCTGGTAGCGCCTGCAACTGTTTTTGTAAAAATCAAGCTATTTTTTCTTACCCACACGATCTAGAACGCTTTTGTTCAAATTATTGCGTAACTTATCATCCCATCTTTTCGCTTGGTCAGTAAGTCCATTAGCAAATGCAGTCAAGTCTTCACCTGTCACTTCCAAGACGTCTTTTCCCTCTGCCGCACCTTCTTCAAACAAATCAATTAGATCGTACTGGATTCTTAACATCTCCATGCCACTTCCGGAGGCGAAACTCCACATATAATTGCAGATCTTTTTATATACCTCTGGGTAGTCTCCTGGCAAAGCTTCAACACGCGCCATCATTTCTTTGTATTCTTTTTTGTCATCAAGTATCTTTTTGATAAAATTTATCATGATCTTTATCCCCCTACTTTATTTTTTATTCGTCCATATTTTTACTTGCTGTTCAACTCTACTCTCGATGTCTTTTTTCATATCTACTTGCCCACCTAATATACTCGCCGGTTCTTCACCTAGTTTTGATGCAGCCATTAATTCGTCAGCAAATGCCGCAACGTCTTCACCAGTAACATCTAACACATGCATACCTTCTGCTGAACTAGCTTCAAACAGTTCATACAAATTGATAATTTCTTCACCAAATCCATATCCGAAATTCCACATGTACTTTTGAATCTTTTTGAACACAAAAGCGTAATCTTTCGGTAGGGAATTTACTTTTTTCATAAATGCTTTGTATTCCTTCTTGCTTTCTAAATCGCCAATGATTAGCTCTATAAATTTCTTCATATTACTTCTCCCCTTTTAAGCTATTTATTTTTGATGAAACAAAATCCCATTTTTTCCAAAATTGGTGTAATTCCTCATGCCCAGCTTCGGTTAATGAATAAAACTTTCGAGGTGGGCCCATTTCAGAACGTTTTTTCTCAATATTTACTAACTCTTTCTTTTCCAGCCTGATCAGAATCGTGTAGACTGTACCTTCGACAACCTCTGTAAAACCTAAATCATTAAGGAGACGAGTAATCTCATAGCCATAAGTATCACCTCGACTAATGATTTCAAGTACACAACCTTCTAATGAACCTTTGAGCATTTCTGTTAAATTTTCCATGGTATACACCTCCTTTAACATTGGTTAAAATAATTTTGGTCAATTATTAGAGGTAAGCTGTAACGATAAATAGCGGAGCAAAAAATATTGATATGGATACCACCTCTCAGCTATTTAGTAATACAGATATTCAGTATCACTTAGTACTTGGTAAAAAAATATCTAAATAGCCTATGGATCAAGTTTTTCTTATGATAACTTTTACATGAACTCTTTCCAGCTATTTAGCATGACTGATATTCAGTGTTACTTAGTAATAGTATATTGTATTACTAAGTAGCGAAAATGTGAACCGTTTTATAAAAAAATTTTATAAACATTTTCAACTATTAAGTATCACATATATTCAGTATTACTTAGTACCAATACATAGTAACACTAAGTAGTGAAAGTATCAAGTCGTTAACAAAAAAAGTGAATTTTTTTTTCGACTAAAAGAAGGCCCGTTTTAACAGACCTTCTACTAGTAAAACGATCCCCAAACATCTAAATAATAAGCACCAAATATAAGAAAAATGAGAATTAAGGCGATTGATAGATAAACAACCAAAATTCTAGAAAATCTAAAAGTTTGTTTATTAATATCATTTCCTTTTATAAAATAACTTATTGTTGAAATGATCAAGGCAAATATTCCAACAATAATCGAAGATAACCCAATAATCTTTGATAAAATATCTCCCATTTTTCCATTAGAAGCCATCGTTGAAAAATGAAGATTAGTGATTAAAAAGCCGACTCCCATTATCGTTATGCTTGTTCTTACCCATGCAAGATATGTTCTTTCATTTGCTAAATGCTGTTGTATATATTTAGAATCAATTGTTTCAAAATCTTTTTCTAGCGCATTATTCATATTCGTACCTCTGATTTAGTTATTTCCTAATCCTTAAAGGTTTACCAGCTTGTTTCCGTTTTCAGTTGAATCTTGTTGTTTTCGGTTTCCAAAAAGGAATGCTAAAAATGCTGCAATTACCATAGCAATTGAGATTCCAAAAACTGCAATGCTATAACCGCCTGCTGTATTTGCTCCCATATTTTGTATAAGCTTCCCAAAAATAATTGGGGTAATTATACCCGATGAAGTCATTATTCCAAAATATGTTCCTGCTATAACCCCTCTGCGGTGTGGGAGTATACTAACCACAATAGCCGGGCAAAGTGTGTTTACTGTAGCAACCATTGTATTTACTAATGATAGTAGGATAATTATTGAAACTACCCCATTCATAAGTGGGTATAAAGAATACAATATTCCTGCCATTAAAACACTAATAATAGAAAATAAAATGCGAGATTTCCATATATTTTGTGCCTTTTTATATAAACGATCTGAGAATATTGATAGTCCGATCGCTGAAATGGCCCCAATTAATCCAGAGACAGCAATAACTAAAGCAGACTGTTGTTCAGATAACCCTTTTACTTTTATTAGGTAAGATGGATTGAAAGTAAGCCCAAAGACAATGAACGAATAGGCAATAAATGCAATTAACGTCGTAAGTATAAATTTAGGAGAGCTTAAAGCTTTCCATATCTCTTTCCTGTTATTCTTTGTATTGTTATCATTCGTACTTAATTCTTCTTGAATAGAAACTGATGGTTTCATACTTCCTAACCATAACCAACAAACAAACCATAGAAAGCTACAAATACCAGAAATAAAAAATGCTTGTCTCCAACCATAATTTGAAATTAAAGTAACTAAAATAGGAGCTGATACAGCTATCCCAACAACATTTCCAAAACTAATGATCGATATTGCGAATCCACGCGATTCAGGTTTAAACCATTTACTAAGATGACTAATGGCAGTTGCCATAAATGCGCCTTCTCCCACACCTAATAAAACTCTACTTAAGATTAGAACCGGTAGGCTTGATGCAAACAAAGCCATGGATTGTGCGATTGTCCATACAATCGCCATAATAGCTATTGATTTTCCAGTACCTATGCGATCTGAAAAAGAGCCACCTACTATTCCAAATATTGAAAATAACCAATAAAAACTACTACCTAAGATACCAAACTCTGTAGTAGTTAAGTTCAAGTCATCGGTAATATGTATATTAGCTAAACCCAAGATTGATTTGTCAGCAAAATTAATAATAGCCATTAGAAAAAGTGCAGATAAAATAAACCATTTCGCCCAACTTTTCATCCAAGTTCCTGCCTCTCGTAAAATTCAAAGCTTTTTTCAATTAAAAGGATTACATTCAGACTTTTTGAAAAGAGCACCTGCTAGTCTTTTTTATGCTAAGCATAATTAAGCAGGTGCTTATTTTTCATTTTTCACTATTATTTAGGGAATGACGATATTCATATAACGATCGAATTCATCTAAAAGTGATAAAAATTCATTCATTTTTGTATGGTTACCTGAAATATTTATTTTACCTACAGCTACTCCTTGTTCTATTGAGAGTAAACCTAGAACAATTCCGTAAAATGTCATTTGATCAATTACTAAAGAAACATCTGCTTTAACAGCTAATTTATTTTCTTTAAAAAACAAAACAGAGTTCTCTAAACAAATCGTATATTCTTTGTTAGTGTTTGATAATGTTATATTGATTGTTATTTTTTTACCTTCTGCTTTTGGACCATTTAATTTAACAGCTACTAGTTTTAAGAATTCATTTACTGGCATATTTTTTATAACTTCAGATACATCTAATGGAGAATTATCTTTATAAATTCCATTTCTTAGTTCAAAAGCGCCAACAAGATAAATATTGCGCCAATTAGCTGACTCTGCTTGATATCCTAATTGTTCAAATGTATCAGCTAATAGATTTTTAGCTTCTGAATTTTCTGGTTCAGCCATTACGACGTGTTTTAACACTTGAGCTACCCAGCGATATTCACCATTTTCAAAGTCAACTTTAGCTTGTCCCAAAACATTTGCTGCTCCGCCCATATATTCTACATATTTTCGACCTGCTTCCACTTGCGGCAATGGATCTAAATCGGAAGGATTAGCACTATAAAAGCCTAAATAATAATTGTAGACACCTTTTGAATTATGCTTTAACGTACCATAATATCCACGATTACCCCAATATGTATCTAATTCTTTTGGAAGTTTAATCGTCTCGGCTATTTCATCCATTGTATAACCGAGATTTGCTAAACGCACTGTCTGATCGTGCATATATTTATATAAATCACGTTGAAGTTTTAAATGTTCTATTACATTATTTTTCTCCCAAACTGGCCAAGCATGAATCATCAGTAATGCATCGATATCTTCTGTTTCAAATAGATCGATTGTTTTATCGAGAGCATTCGCCCAAAGTAAAGCATCTCGGGTTTTTGCACCTCGTACTGTATAAATTTGATGCATCAATTTATTTGCGTTCTCAGATACGAATAATACTTTGTAATCTCTAATATAAAAATGCATTTCAGCTGGTGCTTCAGTGTTTGGCGTTAATAAAAATTTAAATGTTACACCATCGATTTCCATTAATTGGATTTCGTTTTCTATTTCAACATTTGGTAACACAAAACTTGTCTTACCTGATGTCATTGTGGGCCCAATACCTACAGATACAGAGCCTTGTGCGCCATCTGATAAATTTTTACCAAACTGATACTCTGCCCTACGCGTCATGATCGTACCTAAAAGTACATTTTCACTTAACGCTTCATTTGTAAAATATTGAGGAACAACGATTGGGATATTTGGACTTTCTGCATATTTTAGGACTGCTTGAATACCACCAAAATGATCAGCATGACTTTGGCTTATTATTATGGCTGTTACTGGCTTTTGTGGTCTATGTTTATAATACAATTCCATTGCAGCTTCAGCAGATTCATTACTTCCTAACGCATCAACGACAATCACGCCATTTTTTCCTTCAATAAAAAAGTTAGTAACCATCGATTGTCCACGGACTTGATATACTCCTTCTACAACTTCAAACAAACCAGATATAGCCTGTAATTGCGCGTTCCTCCATAAACTCGGATTAACAGTCTCAGGTGCAGTGCCATTTAGATAGTCCAGCTGTTCTATGTCCCAAACAACTTCACCAGAATCATTTTTAATAATCTTTGTGTCTAGTGGTGCAATAAATCCTCTATTTGCATCAATGAAGTCCTGTCGATCATCAAAATTTAGAGTATTATAAACTGCTAAATTAGCATCTTTTGTAATAGAAGTTGCAGATTTTGATTGTGTTAGTACTTTATTTGTCATAAGAACCTCCATGAATTGTTAAATATAAAAAGGCTTATCAAGAATTTTTCTTTTAAACTATTAAACTTCCATTTGTTCTACATTTAAAGCTCTCTTTACTATTTTCCCTGTACTATTTTTTGGTAATTTATTCATAAATTCGATTTGTTTTGGTAGTTTGTACTTTGCTAGTTTGTCTTTGCAAAAATGCAAAATGTCATCCATCGTTATGGATTCTTCTTCAGACACAACGAAAGCTTTTACGATTTGTCCGTAATCCTTATCAGGAATTCCAATTACTGCTACTTCAACAATCGCTGGATGTTGATAAATTACTTCCTCTACTTCTCTTGGATAAACATTATAACCACCAACAATAATCATGTCCTTTATTCGATCAACAATATAGATATAACCATCGTTATCCATCTTTGCTAAGTCACCAGTATAAAACCAATCATTTTTAATGACCTTAGCTGTTTCTTCAGGCATACCAAGATACCCAATCATTACATTCGGACCTTTTACAATTAGTTCACCTATTTCTCCTCTTGGAACTTCAAATCCATTTTTATCAACAACCTTATTTAATACTCCAGGAATATTTACTCCAACAGAACCAAATTTCCTTTCCCCTTTTAACGGATTAAATGCCGTTACAGGAGCTGTTTCTGAAAGACCAAACCCTTCGATAACAATCGTCTTATATTTTTCTTCAAACCTCTGTAGTAATTCAATAGGCAATGATGCTCCACCTGAAAAACATGCACGGATCGATGTGAAATACTCAGCTGAATATTCTTTTAATTGCAATAAAAAGTTATACATCGTTGGAACACCAGCAAATAATGTCACTTGCTCATTAAAGATTGTATTCATGACTTCACTAGGACTGAATCTTGGAACAATTACTATATTTGCCCCACAAATGATTGGTGCATTTATACAGATTGACAAACAGAATACATGGAACATTGGAAGAACAGCTAAAATACGATCATTTTTGTTAAACTCCACCAATTCAACAATTGATCGGGCATTTGAAACTAAATTGCGATGAGACAACATTGCGCCTTTTGGTTTACCGGTTGTCCCAGACGTATATAAAATGACAGCAAGATCATCTTCTGTAATTAGCGGATATTCATTACCATTTGACTTCGTATCAAGCAACTTCCACCAACTAAGCTCAGCTTTGTTCGATTCCACATAGTACATTATTTCAATCTGTTTTATCTCTACTTTAAGAGTATCAATGATTGAATCCATAGTAGAATCCGCAATGACAGCCTTTGCTTCGCTGTTCGATAATATAAATAGGATTTCGTCTTTGGTAAAGATTGGATTTATAGGAATAACTACGCCACCTGCACGTAGAATCCCATAATAAGCAGTGACAAATTCCGGACAATTCCCTAATATCAAGGCTACTCTATCACCTTTTTTTACTCCATCATGTATTAATTTAGATGCTACGCATTCAACTTGAGAAAGTAATACACTATACTTAATATTTTTATTTTTAAATGTAATTGCATTATGATTTGGGAATTTCTCTGCACTTTTTTTTAAACTTTCATATAAATTCAAACTCATTACTAAGCCTCCTGAAATAGTAGGATGTAGTGTCGAGAAACAAAAAGAGCAATTGATTACTCAAGTAGTACCATCAATATGAATATAGTTGAGGCACCATCATCAATTTTGACGGTGCCCGTTAACTTTGATTAAAATCACGAAATCACTAAACCAGAGCCTACAACTTCATTTGAAATTTTCGCAATTATTTCAGGTGGTATTTTGAAGAAAATTCCACAAGGATCACTATGAACTAGTGCTACAATATACGCCATATTTTCCACATTCACCTCAAAGTCAGCAAACGTACTTGCCAGGCCAACTTTTTCGCGGAGATTACGAATGAATAACACAACTTCCGCCAGACATGCTTCTGGGCTTTCCGGTAAATTCTTTAGACCTAACGCTTCCGCAAATCCATGAATTCGTTTTAAATAATATGGTGCAAGTGATTCCATTACATTTGGCAATAGCACAGCATTTGCTAGTCCATGTGGAATTCCGAATTTTGCTCCAAATACATGTGCTAAATTGTGAACTGGAATCGCATTAACAGAAAGACTGAAAGCAGAAATTGCCATTGCACTAGCCATTAACATATTAGATCGCGATGCAAGATTTTCCCCATCATGAACAGCTGTAGACAAATTTTCTACAATCATTCGAATTGATTGAAGTGCGTATGCGTCTGTCATTGGATTCGCTTGAGGTGAAAAATAAGCTTCAATTGCATGAGTTAATGCATCAAATCCTGTAAATGCAGTAATTTTTGGTGGTAAACCAACTGTAAGTTCTGGATCTAATATCGCCATATCAGGGCTTATAAATGTGTTTAGGATATTCGTTTTAATTCCGACCTTTTCATTGAATACTACAGCGATTGGTGAAACCTCCGCTCCAGTACCAGCAGTTGTTGCAATTGCAACGTGTGGAATCGGGATATACTGAGCTTTTGGCCAAAATTCCATTACATTTCCTACAAGAAGTTCTTCACGAATGTCATGAACTTTATTATGTAGCATCCATTTAATTGCTTTTACTGTATCTAAAACACTTCCACCACCAACAGCAATTAATGCATCTCCATTACATTCTTTATAGAACTTAGCACCGCGGTTAATGATTTCACCTTTAGCATCCTGTTCTATATCCTCAAAAACACCTACTAACTGTACATCGCTAGGTATTGTCTCAAATAACTCCTTAATTTTATCTGTAATTCCTGCTTGTGTTATTCCTTTATCAACATAAAGAACAGCTCTTTTACCACCAAGGCCTTTAATCATTTCAGGTAACAAAGAGCGTGCGCCAGCTCCACTGTTTACAACTGTTCGAACTGAAAACTGAAAAAATGATGTTATCATTAGATCACCTTCTCTTTTCTATTAAAGTTTTTTAAATCGTTTTAAAATAAAACGATATCTATTTTTTAAAAAAAATTTTTTATAATAAGATGCCATACCATGGTTTTTGACTTAATTCAGGAGTAAGTGAGCAATGAACATGTTTTACTTGCGTGTACTCGTCTAATGCATATCGACCAAGCTCACGACCAAATCCACTTTGTTTATATCCTCCAAATGGTGCGTCGCTTCTTAACATATGCCAGTCATTGATCCAGACTGTTCCCGCCTTTAATTCTTTTGATATTTGAAGTGCTTTATTTACATCTTTAGACCAAATACCTGCAGCTAAGCCATAAATCGTATCATTCGCAATGTCAATCGCTTCTTCAATCGTCGAATATCGAATGACACAAAGAACAGGACCAAAGATCTCTTCTTGAGCGATTTTCATTTTATTATGTACATCCGCGAAAATCGTTGGTTCAACAAAATATCCATTATCATATCTCTTACCCGTTAAACGTTTGCCACCACAAACTAAACGAGCTCCTTCTTGGATTCCTGCATCAATATAAGATAAAACAGTTTCTAATTGTTGTTCTGAAGCCATTGGCCCCATTCCTGTCGTCATATCAAGCTGGTTTCCAATCGTAATTGAAGAAGCCAAATTCACTAAACGGTCAACTACTTCATCATAGATCGAATCATGTACTAAAAGGCGCGTACCTGATTCACATAGTTGTCCAGAGTGAAGACAGAAACCGAATAAACTACCTGGAATAACAATATCTAAATCAGCATCAGGTAATACGATCGATGGTGATTTTCCTCCTAATTCTAGAGTGACTCTTTTAACTGTTCCAGATGCTAACTCCATAATCCGTCTTCCAACTTCAGTAGATCCCGTAAATGCTACTTTATCTACTTGTGGATGAGTTGCTAGCACTTCGCCAACAGTAGCTCCAGGTCCTGAAACAACATTGAAAACTCCTGGCGGGATTCCAGCTTCAGTTGCTAATTCTGCTAGTTTCAAAGTGGAAAGAGGAGTATTTGACGCTGGTTTAACAATAATTGAATTCCCCATCGCAAGCGCAGGTGCAATTTTCCACATTGCTAACAGCATCGGTAGATTCCATGGTGTAATTGCAGCTACAACACCAACGCCTTCTCTCCATACTTGATTGTTACTAGGTCCTGGAAAAGGTAGTACTGGCAAAGATTCAACAAATGGATACTCAACTGTAAATTTCGCTGTTTGCTGAAGTAGATCTACTAAATATAGAATATCCAAATTTGAGATTCGTCTTACCGTAGCTCCCGAACTAACAGATTCCAAGAATGCAAGTTCATGAGAATGTTCAACAATTTTATTCCCAAAATTAATTAAGATTTGAGCTCTTTCTCTAGGTGATTTCTTTGACCAAACTCCTGAATCAAAGGCATTACGAGCAGAAGTAATAGCTGCTTCGGTATCTTCTCTTCCAGCTTTAGCTACTTGAGCGACAACTTCCCCTGTTGCTGGATTTTTCACACTAAACGTTTCACCACTTTTTGCAGATGTCCATTGACCATCAATATAAAGAGGAAATTCCAATAATTTTTGAGTCGTTTGCATTTAAAAACCTCCTAAAATAGTTATTTAATTAGTTAAGTAGGAACTCTAGTAACATCTGACCTCCTTTTAAAGAAAACGCTTGCAAATCACAACAAATTTTTAGAAAATAACATTAAGGACTTGCCTTAATTTAAAAATTAAGAATTATCTGAAATAATTGTATAACTTCATTTTCACTAAGTAAAATTACGATTTGTAATACCTTGATCATATTTTTTAATATCTAAAATTAGAGGTTTCTATTATCCAAACTTTTTTCTAATATAGTAATCTTTTTAAAAGGGTGGTCACCATATGCACATTCAAAAACTTAAAATTCTTTCTGAAGTCGCTAAAACTGGGTCTTTTTCTATTGCTGGTCAAAATCTTCATATAACCCAATCTGGTATTAGTCAGGATATAAAAAAAATAGAAGATGAATTGGGAATAAAAATTTTCAATCGCTCTCGCTATGGGGTTGTTCTATCACATGAAGGAACCAAAATTGTAAATAAAGCAAATGAGGTATTGTTAAAATATGAAGAAATGATTGAAGAGGCAAGAATTATTCTAGAAGTACATTCTGGAAATCTAAGAGTTTCTACTATCCCTGCTTTCTTTACTTATTTATTAAAACCATTAATTGAATTTAAAAATTTATATTCAAATTTAAACATTGAAATTTTAGAAAATATAACTGAGCGTACAGTTGAAGTGGTTCAACAAAATAAAGCTGAAATCGGACTTATATGCATATATGAGAATATTTTGAAAAACATAGAGCTTTTAAATTTCGAAAGGATTCTTGAGGGGAAACTAAAGGTTTATGTAAGTAGTGATTCTCCTTTTGCTAAAAAGAAAAAAATAACACCCGAGGAAATACTTCAGCAGACGGTGGTATTATACAATGGCGATTATATCAATTGGTTTGTTAATAATTTCCAACTTAAATTTGGAAAAATGAATATTCTTTTTTCATCAAATCAAACGGAGGAATTATCACGATTAATCTCAGAAGGATTTGCAATTGGTTTTGCACCAGATTTTGCTACTAAAAGTAACCCTTATGTTATTGAAAACAAGATTGTTGAAATTGACCTTATCAACTATGAACCTATAAATGTTACACTTGGAATTATTCATGGAATGAATAGAACTCCTTCAAAAATAGAGAAACACTTAATTAAGTTTATTAAATCTGAACTAGAATACTATATAAGTTAATAAACATCATTATACTGCCCGACGAATATTAGCGTGGAGTTTCTGTGCTAATTTGTGCATGAGGAATAAATGAAGACAAAGAAAAAGCTCAACCGTTTAAGAAAAGAGCTTTTTCTTCTTTATGATCCGAACTGTTATAGAACCAGCGAACCACACCCTGTCAAATATAGAGTACGAGTATTAGATAGTAATTATGAATAGGTCATTTCAAATATGTCCAGTAAATCAGGCGACCGTTTTGTGATAATTAAGTAGACAGCTAACTCATGCGCTAGTTGAAGAAAGAAGAAAGCGTAAATAAAAAGAAAATTCATTGAACTTGGATGCGGCATTAACTGTAATACATGTGATTTTTATCGTGATGTTTTATCTGATTCATCATGTGGATATTTATGAGTGCTATTAATCAATTTTTGTAAATCCCCTCTAAAAAACACATCTTTGAATTCATTTAAGTTAAATGGAATAATAGGTGCTAAATATGGTACTCCAACTGAACGCAGACGAGCCAGATGTATGAATAAAATCAACATTCCAATACCTATCCCCAAAATACCAAATAAACTCCCTAGAAACAAAAAGATATATCTCAAAGCATTAATAGTAAAGGTCATTGCTGTGTATGTGATCAATGTATTTGCAAGATATGTTGTTCCTATTATAATTAGACTCAGTGGATGTATTAGTTTTGCATCAACGGCTGTTGTGCCAATTGTAACTGTTGCGATTAAAGAAACAAGGATTAATAATTCTTTTGACACTCTATAGGAACCTACTGCTAATATTTGTAATAATATCAGTAGAAGGAAAATTTCAAGCCAAAAAGGTAGAAAGGTATCTGAATTAGAAAAGAAGTGTTTCATCACTTTTTTTGAAAACCAATTTTCATGAAATTTTGCGATTGCAACATATATTCCCGGCAAAAGAATTGATACAAAAAAACAGAAAAATGTGAGTAAACGAGTTACATTAATAAGTTTTGAGTAATAATCACTTGGATGTTGAAAATATTGAATAAATAGATTCGGAACGATGGTTGCTGTCGGTGTTCCATTTACTAAAATTGCAATCCTTCCCTCATACAAAGCAGCGGCAATAGAATCAGGTAGTTCAGTATTAAAACTCAATGGAAATAAAGTATGTTGTTTTCCTGAAACTGCTTGTTCGATTACTCTTGACTCAAGTACATAATCAACCTGTAATGAATCAATTCGATTTCGGACTTCCTTCAACGCATTTTGATCAACTCTTTCAGTAAGAAATACAATTGCAACGTCGGTTTTTGTTATTCTTCCAATGCTTCTTTTCTCTACCATAAGCGTAGGAGATGGGATCATATTATGTAGTAAATTTAAGTTACCTTTAAGTTGTTCCGAAAATGCGATTAACGGTCCTTCTATATTACGCTGTCTGTTACTCTGCTCAATAGGACGTTGTTGCCATTCAGCAGTATCTACAAGAATGCCACTTTCGCTACTGTCTACTAAGACCAATGTCTTTCCTCTAATAATTCCATCAACTGTAGATGAAATAGAAGTAACTTCCTCAATTGACTCTGAACGAATATGTTGTAAAGCTATAGTGCTCATAATTGTCTCTTCATCTATTTCCCTAATATTAAGTAATGGTTCAATAATACTTTCTCTTATCAACTCTGTATTCACAATTCCGTCAATATATAAAAGGGCACCATAATATTTAGGATTTGTATTCAATTTTATAATTCGTATCGATAATTCTGGAGAATTATATAAATGTTCTTTAACTATTTTAATATTTTTATGTATATTCTTTGTAAAGGAAGACTCTAATCTTTCCATGAATTGGTAACTCCTAACTTAATTTGTTAACATTTAACAATACAGTTAGTATGTACTTACAGTTTGACAAACATCCATAATTCGCAATTCCAAAATAAAATTAACAAAGCTTATTTCAATAAAAAATCAGCTGCCATAGCAACTCATGCTCTCCAACTAACGCATGCGAAATTGCAAAAACAGGTTCGATATCAACTGCTGCGAAAAATATTACATATCCCAAGCGGGTTTAAGTAAAACTCAATTGCAACTGAATTTATTAGCTAAATTTAATGAATTGGAAAAAAAGTTAAAAAGCGAAAATTACACTGATCCAAAAAACAACAATTTCCGATTCATTTGAAACTTTATTTGAAGGACATACTCTCGGTAAATTATTAAATACAAAAAAACTAGCTAATTTAGCTAGTCTTATTGAACAGAGTTAACTTTAAAAAAACTATCAATAACCTCATCCGTTACATCTGAAATGTGTTGGTACTCATAGTTTGGTGAGTAATCACGATCAATCACTACTGACCTTACTCCTTCATAGAAATCTCTATGTTTTAAAAAGTTTTTTGCAAGCATCAAATCCGTAGCAAAGCATTCTTTTATTGTTTTAAATTTACCGCCAATCAGTTGTTTCAATGTTATTTTCAACGAAAATGGAGACTTAGATAGGAGTAGTCCTTTTGCATTATCACTGAATTCACTTCCATACTTACTAAGTGATTGAACGATCTCCTCAACAGTCTCAAACCTAAAATTTTGGTCAATTTCTTTTTGATAGTATACGAATTTGCTTTCTTCCAAGGGGTTAGTTCGAAACTCATCTACAAGTTGATCAAGCTTTGGCTCAACTTTTACTTCGTTCCAGTTTGTCAATTCGACTTTTTCAATAAATCTTACTAAAGCCTCACTTTCCATGTAGATATCTGCACCATTTGCATATAATACATCTGTGGCCTGTATCACCGAAGCCGTTAATGCCAGATAACGTCCTAAGTGACCTGGAGCTTTGTTTAGGAAATAGGCCGCGCCTACATCTGGAAAGAAACCTATATTCATTTCAGGCATGGACCATTTTGTCTTTTCAGTAACAATTCGATGACTAGCACCATATGTTAGACCTACTCCCCCACCCATTACAATACCATCTAAACATGCAATAATTGGCTTTGGAAATTGATAGATAGCTTGATCAACCTCATACTCATCTTCAAAAAAACTCATTGCTTCTTTCATTGCAGTTTCGGATGAACTAGCTTCATAGAGTGCCTTAATGTCGCCCCCAGCGCAAAGTCCTTTTTCTCCGGATCCTTTAATGATGACGACAGACACATTATGATTTGTCTCCCAATCTATTAATTTTTCTCCTATCGCTTTAACCATCCTGTGTGAAAGTGAATTAAGGGCTTTTGGACGGTTCAAAATAATTGTTGCAGTACCATTTTGATTAACGGAAAACAAAACCTCATCGAACATTGGTATCTACTCCTTTATTTATGAATGTTTAAAGTCCGGTGTACGTTTCTCAACGAAAGCATGAACTCCTTCTTTAGCGTCAGCAGTCAAGAAGAGTTCGGCAAATCTTTTTCGTTCTCTTTCTAGCCCTTGTTCCATACTCTCGTTGTTTCCTTGTATAATACATTCTACAGCCCTCATTACACTGGTCATACTTTTTCCTTTAACCAATGACGTTGCAATAGCCTTTGCTGTCTTTAAAAGTTCATCTTCTTTCACGGCTAATTGTGCAATTTTAAGTTCGACTGCTTCATTAGCTAGAAGTGTTCTACTTGATAGAATCAGCTCCATCGCTGTCGCTGTATTGGTTATTTTACGTAGTCTCTGTGTACCACCGAAAGTAGGAATCAAACCTAACTTTAATTCCGGAAGACCTACGCTAGCCCGCTCTGATATAATTCTTAAATGACAGCTCATCACAAGTTCTAGCCCACCCCCAAGTGCTGGGCCATTTATAGCAGCAATAACCGGTTTATTCATTGACTCAATTTCATCGCAGAGTGCCTGTCCACCTTCAGCAAGTGCCAACCCTTGTTCCTGATCACCTAATCTAGAAACAAATTCTTTTATATCTGCCCCTGCTATAAAGAAACGCCCTTCACCTGTAATGATAATAACTCTCGTTTCATCATCATTTGAAAGTTCATGAAAAATTGAGCGTAACTCGGCAATACAGTTAATAGATAGGACATTTGCAGGTGGATTATTTATCGTAACAGTCGTGATATAATTCTCTTTTTCTAACGATACATACTTGTAGTTATTCACATTATCCCTCCTTTTGGATTTTTCAGTTTTACATAAATCCCCCACTATGGGTAAGTATTTTACCTATAGTGGGATCCAAATTAAGTATTAATACCAGCGTTCTGTTACTACTTTCTTACGTGTATAGAATTGAACACCGTCTTTTCCATTCGTTCCAAGATCACCAAAAAATGATGCTTTATTCCCTGCAAAGGAGAAAAATGCCATTGGAGCTGGTACGTTTACATTTACACCAATCATTCCAGCATCTATTTTGTCACGGAATTGTTGTACACTTTTACCACTTGCTGTATAAATTACAGCTCCATTAGCAAATTTGGACTGGTTAGCAAGAGCGATTCCTTCTTCTAAATCTTTAACTCGTACAACACTTAATACTGGAGCAAATATCTCATCTTGCCATATTTTCATGTCAGGTGTTACTTGGTCAAAAATGGTCGCTCCTACATAATACCCCTCTTTAATTCCTGGTTCCCTTCCATCGACAGATAGAACAGCCCCTTGTTTTACACCACTATCAATATAATCAAGAACACGCTTTTTATGAACTTCCCGAATCAATGGGCCGACGAAGTTTTCTTCTGATCTGCCTTCTCCAGTTTTTAGCTTGCGTGTTTCATAAATAAGCAATTCCATGAATTCATCAGCAATTTCATCTACCACTGCTACAACAGAACATGCCATACATCGTTCACCGCTACTTCCAAATGCTGCTCCAATGATCCCTTGAATCGATTTTTCAAGATTACAATCTGCTAAGACAACGGCGTGGTTTTTTGCACCAGCAAGTGCTTGGACACGTTTTCCATTTGCAGTTCCCTTTTCATACACATACTTTGCCACTGGTTCTGACCCTACGAACGAAATCGCTTTAATGTCATTATTCTCTAGTAATCCATTAACAACATTCTTTGAACCATGTACAAGATTTAAAACACCTTTAGGAAAACCAGATTCATAGAATAACGCTACTAGCTTCTCTGCAAGAATAGGTGTACGTTCTGAAGCTTTTAAGACAAATGTGTTTCCGCATGCGATTGCAAGAGGAAACATCCATAAAGGTACCATCATCGGAAAATTGAATGGTGTAATTCCTGCAACGACACCTAATGGATAGCGCCAAATTGTACCATCGATTCCATCTGCTATTCCCGGTAATGCTTCTCCCATCATTAAAGTAGGTGTCGCAGTAGCTAGTTCAACTACCTCAATTCCTCGTTGAACTTCGCCCTGAGCGTCCTTTAACGTTTTTCCATTTTCTGTCGTAATAATATCAGCCAATTGTTCTTTATTCTCTTGAAGTAACTGTAAGTATTTGTATAAAAGTCTTGTTCGATTTGGTACAGGTACTAATGACCAACTCTGATAGGCATTTTGAGCTGCCAAAACAGCAGAATCTACATCTGCTTTTGTTGAAAGAGGTACATAGGCAATTAAATTTCCGTTTGCAGGATTTATTACTTCCTCTACTTCAACACCTGTTGAATCAACCCATTCCCCATTAATGTTATTTCTTAGTTTTTTTATATTAGTCGTAATCATTTAATTGATCCCCTCTCTCTTATAAAATAGTAGACTTCTGTTCACTAATTTTTTTGTATAAAACCGCCATATCTTTTTCACCTAATCCACTCTCATCAGCTTCTACATATAGATTAAAGAGAATTTTGCTCATCGGTAGTTCGACATTGTTCTTTTCAGCTAAATCCAATGCAAAGCCCAGATCTTTTCTCAATAGCTTCAATGAAAAACCTGGTTCGTAGTTTTCATCGGCTATGAAACTTTTATAATTGCGTTCATAAATTCGGCTTTGACCATAACTTACATTCAGCATTTCAAACAATTTATCCAGATCTAAATTACTATTCTTTGCAAGATGTAGGGCTTCACTCACACCAGCAGTATAAAATCCAATTAAGAGGTTATTTATCAATTTCGTGTTCGTACCGCTATCAACCCTTTCGTTCACATGAAAAATATTCCCTCCCATCGTGCTCAAAACAGGTAGCACCTTATCGAAGGTAGACTTTGAACCCCCTACCATAAATGTAAGAGTCCTATTGATCGCTCCAATTACGCCACCACTTACAGGTGCTGCTAAAAATTCAATGCCTTTTTTTCTTGCTGCCGCTTCAATTTGGAAATTTAGTTCAGGTGCAACCGTACTAGTATCAATTAATACAATGCCAGACTTAGCCAGGTTAATAAGTCCTTTTTCTCCTAGAAAAACTTCTTCTACTGCATTTGATGAAGGTAGACTTGTAAGAATTACATCACAAAGTTCAACCATTTTTTGGATTGAAACTCCAATTATACCTCCAGCTTGATGAAATGACATTTCGGCTTTTTTATTTAAATCCGTACCATATACAGTAAAGTTTGACAAAACTAAGTTTTTGGACATTGGAAGACCCATATTCCCCAGACCTATAAAACCGATATTTTTCATTAGAAATCACTCCATTCACACAATATATTTTTCATAAACGCCCATTCTTTCTGCAATTTCACGTTTTTGAGTAAATAGATTACTGAAAAGTGGCGCTGGAAGACTTCGAATCTCATCTAATATTTGTTTTCTTTTTGCTTCATTTACTTCGATTCCTGATAAAACAGACACCACTAACCCTTCAATTTTTCGGTATCCTTCTTCACAAATCACGTTCGTCATTAATTCTTTTATTTGCTCTTTATTTGGCTTGCTCTTTTGTAATGCTTTTTCAGTCCGAATGACTGCAGATTCCATTACATAAATTTCTTTCTTCATATCAGCAAGAAGGCGTGAGTATTCTTGCTCTTGATTTATGTTAATAGTTGAATTCGTTAGCGCTTCCAACGTTCTATTAAGAAGATGTTTAGATAGTTTAATAAATTGTCGGTATCTAGTTTCTTGATTATTGATCAGATCGTCGGGATATTTTTTGTTATTTTGTGCATTTTTAATTAAATTTTTTGCAATTGTTAAGCGGTTTATTTCATTTGTCCCTTCGAAAATCCTACTAATTCTCGCATCCCTGTACAATCGCTCAACTTCATACTCCTGCATATAGCCATAGCCTCCATGAATCTGTACAGCCTCGTCTACAATTCGGTCTAGGACTTCGGAGCAGTTTACTTTATTAATTGCACACTCTGTTGAATAGTTTTTTAACTCATTTAACTTAGTACCTAACGGATTTGATGAATCAAAGACATGATCCAAATCATCAGCCGTCCTATAAGCAGAGCTTTCTGCCCCATATATTGAAATCGCCATATCTGCAATCTTTTCTTGAATCATCGAAAAGGTTATAATCGCCGTTTCAAACTGTTTTCGCTGCTTAGCATAGGTTAGAGCAATCTTCAATGCTTGTTTCGAAGTACCAATATTTGAGAATGCTAGTTTTAATCGAGCCATGTTTAATATGTTTAACGCCACATTGTGACCTTTGCCAACATCGCCTAGTACATTCTCAATTGGTACGCTAACATCTTCTAAGTTTACAGTTGCTGTTGACGAGCCTTTTATCCCCATTTTCTTTTCTTCAGGTCCTATCGAAACACCTTTGAATGATCGCTCTACGATAAATGCAGTCATTCCTTCATTTGTTTTCGCAAAAACTACATACACATCAGCTACTTGTGCGTTTGTAATCCATTGTTTTTCACCATTTAAAATCCATGCAGTACCGCTCTCATTCAAAGAGGCAGTCGTTTTTGCATTTAATGCGTCAGATCCTGCGTTTGGTTCCGTAAGTGCATATGCACCAATCCATTCTCCTGATACGAGCTTAGGCAGGTATTTTTGTTTTTGAAATTCTGTACCGTAATATACGTATGGTAATGTTCCAACACCGGCGTGAATATTAAAGGAAACGCTAAATGACCCTCCAGCCCCCATCTTTTCAGCTACAAGTCCTGAAAGCTTTTTGTTAAGTGATAATCCACCGTACTCTTCTGGAACTTCTATACTTAATAAACCTAAACTTCCCGCTTCCTGAAACAACCTTTTTACCTTTTCATGATCTTGCTGATCAATTAATTCGATTAGAGGCATTACTTCGTTTTTTACAAATAATTCTGTAGTTTTTGAAATGAGTTGCTCTTCCTCACTAAAATCTTCTGGTGTAAACACATCAGCTGTTCCAAAACGCGATACGAAAAGATCATTCCAACGAGAATCTAATTCATCCATCAACTTTATCCTCCTCTACGGTTTTAAAATATGTACCGTAAAAACAAGACGATGATTCTATCTTCCTCTCTTGATTTGAATCATCGCCTTTTCATGGTGTGTTTTTATGATTTATGTTCTTCAGTAAGGACTGTTTTTGCCATTTCTTTGTCTAGATTTTCAAAGTCATAGTATGAAATCGCATCATATAGCTCACTTCTTGTTTGCATATCTTTAATTGCTTCTTTTTGTGTACCTTCATTTTTTATCAATTGAAACGTTCTTTCATACGCTTTTGCTGCCACTCGTAAAGATGTCACTGGATAAATAACCATCTGAAATCCCATGTCACTAAATTCTTCTGCCGTATAGTACGGTGTCTTTCCGAACTCAGTCATATTAGCAAGAAGAGGTACACGAATCATTTTACGAAAAATGCGAAATTCCTCTTCAGATTCAAGTGCCTCTGGAAAAATTGCATCAGCTCCAGCTTCTACATAGGCTGTCGCTCTTTGGATCGCTCCATCTAATCCTTCACTGTTACGAGCATCCGTCCGAGCAATGATGATTAATGAAGGAGCAACCTCTTTAATTACCCTAATTTTTTGAACCATTTCTTCAGTTGTTACAAGCTGTTTTCCATTAAGGTGACCACACTTTTTAGGCAACTGCTGATCTTCTAACTGAATAGCCGCTACATTTGCTTCCACCATTTCTCGCGCTGCTCGGGCTACGTTCAAGTACCCCCCAAAGCCAGTATCAATATCTACTAACACCGGCAAGTTAGTAGCACGCACTAAATCTCTTGCACGCTCTGCAACTTCAGTCGAAGTAATAATCCCAAGATCTGGAAGTCCCCTGCTTGCTGTATAAGCTGCACCAGATAAATAAAGAGCTGAAAAACCTGCTTCTTTAGCAACAAGTGCCGCCATTGCATCATGTGCACCTGGAATTTGTAAAATGCTATCTTCAGACATAAGCACTTGAAACCTAGAAGCTAGTTCAGTTTGTGCTAATTGTTTGTCTACAATCCATGCCATATTAGTGCACCTCCTTTTTAAATAAACAAATTAACAAAATCATTTACATTCATGCTTGCCAATTTCTCTTGGTCATAGCAGGCTTCTTCAATTAAATGCTGTTGTTTACTTGAATAGTGTGTATTGATATTGTTAGTAAATTTTTCTTTTACTTTTGGAATTGCTTCCTCTCGTCGGAAACGATGACCTAATGGATACTCTACTTCCACGCTTTCAGTAGCTGTTCCGTCTTTGAAAAAGATCTGTACACTATTAGCGATTGAGCGCTTGCTAGCATCTAGGTAATCTTCACTGTAGATTTTATTTTCTACCACATTCATTTTTTCTCGTAAAGTATCAATTCTTGAATCCTTAGCTGCTTCATTTTCGTAATCTTCAGCTGTAATATCACCTTTAAGTAATCCGACAGCTGTAATGTATTGTAAGCAATGGTCGCGATCTGCTGGATTATTAAGCGGTCCAGTTTTATCAATTATTCGTATCGCAGATTCATGCGTCATGATTTTAATTTCATCAATTTCTTCTAAACGGTCTATAATTTGAGGATGAAGCTTAACTGCGCATTCTGCTGCAGTTTGAGCATGGAATTCTGCAGGATACGATACTTTAAATAGGATATTCTCCATTACATAAGAATCAAGTGGTCGACTAAGTACTACCTCTTTTTTATTAAATAAGACGTCCTGAAAACCCCATCCTGGAGCTGAAAGTGCAGTCGGATAGCCCATCTCGCCTTTTAAAGCCATCATTGCCAAATGCACACCTCTACTTGTCGCATCACCTGCAGCCCAAGATTTACGTGAACCTGTATTAGGTGCGTGTCTGTAAGTTCTTAAGCTAGCGCCATCAATCCATGCATTCGAAAGTGCGTTTATGATTTCCTGACGTGTTCCTCCCAGCATTTTCGTCACTACGGCTGTTGTAGCAATTTTTACAAAATGAACATGATCAAGCCCAACACGATTTAAGCTGTTTTCTAATGCTAGAATTCCTTGAATTTCGTGTGCTTTAATCATTGCTTCTAGTACTTCTCTTACTTTTAATGGCTCTTTCCCTTCAGAAATACGAACCTGGCTCAAATAATCAGCTACTGCAAGAATACCGCCCAGATTATCAGAAGGGTGACCCCATTCCGCAGCTAGCCAAGTGTCATTATAATCCAGCCAACGAATCATACATCCGATATTAAATGCCCCTTTTACAGGATCAAGAACGTATGATGTTCCAGGTACTCGAGTTCCATTTGGTACAACTGTTCCTGCTACTACAGGCCCTAGCAATTTTGTACATTCCGGATAGTTTAAAGCGAGAATTCCACACCCCAATGTATCTAGTAATATATAATGAGCCGTGCTAAATGCTTCTGGACTCTTAATCTCTTTATTTAAAACGTAATCTGCGATTTCTTCCAATAAAATATCTGTTTTCGTATTATCATTTGTTTTTAACATACGTACCTTCCTTTTTCGTTAAAAGTCTATTATGATGTAAATGGGTATTCGCCAAAATATCCATTTTTAATTGGTGAGCGATTCTTACAACTGCCCAGTTGTTTTATTAAAGACATGTCGCTCACCTATATAACTTACTCGTGGACGGAATAATCGATTATTAGCATGCTGTTCAATTACATGTGCACAAAGCCCCACTGTCCTTGCACTAAAAAAGATAGGTGTATATAAAGGAATTGGAATTCCTAGCATCCAATAGACAGGAGCAGCATAATAATCCAGGTTTGGATAAATACCTTTCTCCCTCTCCATGATTCTTTCTCCAGCTTCACACATTTTATATAGTGTATCGTCGCCTTTTATATCACATAGCTCTTTTAATGCTTCCTTCATCAATAAAGCTCTAGGATCCATCTTTTTCATATAAACTCGATGACCGAATCCCATTATCTTTTCTTTTTTGAACAGTTTTGTTTCTAGTAATTCTTCAAATTTTTCCACACTCCCCGCTTCATTAAGCATATACATAACAGCCTCATTAGCTCCTCCATGCAAGTTACCTTTTAAAGATGCCACCGCGCCAGTTAATGCACCATATAGATCAGACTGAGTTGAAGCAATTACCCTTGCTGTAAACGTAGAGTTTGGCATTTCATGCTCACTGTATAACACTAAGGATTGGTCAAATATTTTTTCCTCTAATGAAGTCGGGATTCTACCAGTCAGCATATAAAAGAAATTTGCGCTATATGATAGATTTTCATCTGGAAGAATAGGCTCAAGTTTTTGAATGATTCGATAACTATTTGCTACAATATTTGGTACTCTACCAATCAATTGATATGCTCGTTTTTTATTTGCAGTCAATGAACGTTCATCAAGGTTATTGTCATATCCTGCAAGCGCCGAAATACCCGTACGAAGACCATCCATCGGGTGTGTATTCTCAGGAAGATGTTTGAACATATCCAAAAGTTCTTCAGGTATTACATATTCCCCCTTCAGATTCTTTTTCATTTCTGCTATTTCAATAGAATTAGGTAATTTTTCTTCTAGTAATAAATGGACAATATCCAAATACTCTTTTGATTCAGCTAGTTTTATAAGGTCATAACCCTTAATTACAATTTCGCTTTGCACTGTATCTAAAAAAGAAATCTTCGTTTCTGCTACAACAACACCATCTAATCCCGGATAAAATTTTTCTTTAGCTTCCATTTATATCTTCCTCCCATCTCCAAATAGCTCTTCACATATTATTTTGTAAGCCTTTTCAAGATTGTTTAAATGAACCTCCTTTTCATCACTTTTTCCTGAACGTTTTTTTATTCCTTCTGTTTGTTGTTCATAATAGGAGCTCAAATTAATTGACGGTTCAATACAAAAACCATTCATGATGCATGTTTTAAAATCATTGATAAAATACTCAACCGTACCAAACAACTAAATCCTCCTCATAATTTGAAATAGAAAATTGACAATAAAAAAACAACTTCTTTTAAGAAGAAGTTGTTAAGTCAGAACTCATGGTTTAATAAACATGTTTTTAATCAATTAAAAAAACATGCCACATTCGCTCGCACTTAACACCCCCTATCCGCGTAGGTATATGATGTGTGCTGAAACAGGCAGGTCTCCTGGCTTATGATCATCACTTTTCGAACCTTCCCATCTTCATTTTACGAAAAGACAGTGGATATTTCGAATCGCTCCTAAATACAGTTGCGGGACAGCGTCGGATTCTAACCGAACTTCCCTTTTAAGTAGATTACAAATCTCATAATCTACACCTGATTCTACACGTATCAAATTGTAAAACAAATTATAACAAACGTTTAGATAATTCACAATTGTTATAATTTAATGTTTTTACTTAACAATTCAATAATAATTATTTAAATATAAATAAAAACCGATTATGAGAAAAGTATTATTGAATTTAATTAAAGCATAAAAAATATCCATAATTTTCCTAATATGAATGTAATGTCTACTAATTTTCTAACCCGCTACTTAATTCTATTATAACGAATTTTGATCTCTATTCTTAAACAGCTAACTAACGTATTAGTTATATTAAAATATCTATATATTTTACATTTTTTTTAATTGGTAGAGTCGATTCTTCTTAATTTCAAATCTTTATCGTTACTTCGAACATATATATTCCTTAATCCATCAATAAACTCATCAGCTAAGTTTACTTTCCAAGTATCACCTACTTTTTTAGTTTTAATTTAACCGGCCTTTTAGCAGAAGCTTTTTAATTAAACTCCAATTTTGTTCCCATACCTAATTAAACTACCAAAATGTGAACAATCAATCCTACTTACGACTTTTTATTAAATTTATGAAAGTTTATTTTGACAGCCTGTGTTTATCGTGATAATATGACTATTAAATTCAAAACATTATAAATTATTTAACTCTTATTGAGAGAGGCGGAGGGACTGGCCCGATGAAGCCCGGCAACCATTCAGCAGTATTGTTGAAAAGGTGCTAATTCCTGCAAAGCATATTTTGCTTTGGAAAATAAGAGAGGATTCCATAAATTTTGTAGCCCTCTCTATTTCAATTAGAGAGGGCTTTTTGTCATTATGAGTGTTTTGAAGTTTTGTTAATAAAATTGAATAAAAAATGCATCAGGTGTTGTGAAAGTCTTTTTCACAGCTTAAAAGGGAAGTTCGGTTAAAATCCGACACGGTCCCGCCACTGTATTGAGGAGCGACTTATCAATTTACCACTGTTTCAAAATTGAAATGGGAAGGGATAAGAAGTGTTGAATCTAAGTCAGGAGACCTGCCTGTTGTATGCGCTTATACCTACGGATGAATAGGGGGGAGTGAGGATTACGTGTTTTGGGAACCAAAAGGTCTCAACTCAAGTTAACGATGCGTATGAGTCTCTCTTTTCTATTTTGAAAAGAGAGATTTTTTATTGAGACGTAAAAATCAGACATCAAAAAACAAGGAGTGTATAAATGATGAAAAAAGTAAAAAGTTCTAATTTAGGTTATCCAAGAATTGGTGAAAAGCGTGAATGGAAAAGAGCACTTGAACAGTTTTGGGCAGGTAAACTAGAAAAAGAAGATTTTTTAAAACAAATAGAGGAAATTCGTATACACCATCTTCAAAAGCAAAAGAATCAAGGAATTGACTTGATTCCAGTAGGAGACTTTAGCTTGTATGACCATGTTCTTGATACGGCTGTTATGTTCGGTCTAGTGCCAAAGCGCTTTGAATATGGTGGAGGTAAAGTATCGCTAGAAACATATTTTGAGATCGCACGTGGTACGAAAGGTGCCGTTGCATCTGAAATGACAAAATGGTTTAACACAAACTATCACTATATTGTTCCAGAGTTGGGCGAAGTAGTACCTACTCTTGTCGAAAACCGTCCTCTTGAATTTTATAAAGAGGCTAAACAAAAACTTAATATTGAAGGAAAGCCTGTAATCTTAGGCCCGGTAACATTTGTAAAACTGTCAAAAGGCTATAATGAAAATGATTTTAAATCGGTCGTTAATCAATTTGTACCTCTTTATGCTAAGATTTTACACGATCTACAAAAAGAAGGAGTAGAGTGGGTACAAATAGATGAGCCTATCTTATCAACGTCTATTTCAAAAGAAGAAGTTGCATTATTTAACGATGTTTACCAAACATTACGTGAAGCAGCACCTAACATAAAGCTGATTTTGCAAACTTACTTTGAGAGCATTGACAACTACCAAGATGTAATTTCACTTCCAGTTGATGGTATTGGACTTGATTTTGTACATGATAACGGTCAGAATCTAGCTTCAATCAAAAAGTATGGTTTCCCAAAGGATAAGATACTTGCTGCTGGAGTTATTGACGGTCGTAATATATGGCGTGCAAATCTTAATGATAAACATTCTATTCTTACACAAATTACGGAATTTGTTTCAAAAGAGCAAGTTATCGTACAACCTTCCTCAAGCTTATTACATACACCTGTTACAGTGAAAAATGAAGAAACGCTTGATGAAGTTCTAAAAGGTGCGCTATCATTTGCTGATGAAAAGTTACGAGAAATTGTTATACTTGCAAAAGGCTTGCAAGATGGAAAAACTTCAATTCAAGCAGAAATCGATGAAAGCACAAAAGCTATCCAAGCTTTAAATGAATCGTCAGTTCGAAACAACAAACAAGTTCAGCAAGCAATTCAAAATTTACACATATATAGTGTTAATCGTGAGGCAGATTATAAAGTTCGCCAATCTATTCAGGAAGAGTTTTTCAAATTACCACTTCTTCCTACTACTACAATTGGTAGCTTTCCACAAACACAGGAAGTTAGAGGACAGCGTTTAAAATGGCGTAAAGGCGAAATAACTACTACTCAATATGAAGAGTATATTTATGCAGAAATAAAAAAATGGATTGATATTCAAGAAGAACTTGGCTTAGATGTGTTTGTACATGGTGAATTTGAACGAACAGATATGGTTGAGTATTTTGGAGAAAAATTAGCTGGGTTTCAATTCACAAAATTTGGTTGGGTGCAGTCATATGGATCTCGTTGCGTAAAACCACCACTTATTTATGGAGATGTGTCGTTTCAAGAACCAATGACTGTTAAAGAATCTGTATACGCCCAATCTTTAACAACTAAACCGGTAAAAGGCATGTTGACAGGTCCAATTACAATTTTAAACTGGTCGTTTGTACGGGATGATATTTCACGTTACGATGTTGCAAATCAAATTGCACTTGCGATTAGAACAGAAGTTGAAGAGCTTGAGAAAAACGGAATTCGAATGATTCAAGTCGATGAGCCAGCAATTCGTGAAGGACTTCCATTAAAGCGCGAAAACTGGGAAAGCTATCTGAACGTTGCTGTTAATGCATTTAAACTTGCGACGGCTTCTGTACAAAATGATACACAAATTCATACTCATATGTGCTATTCGAATTTTGAAGATATCATTGATGCAATTAATGCTCTCGATGCTGATGTTATTTCAATTGAAACATCAAGAAGCCATGGTGAGTTAATTTATGCCTTTGAAGAAAATACGTACGATAAAGGGATTGGTCTTGGCGTTTATGATATTCATAGTCCACGCGTACCAAAGGTTAAAGAGCTCGCAAGAAATATTGATCGTGCACTTCAAATAATTAATCCAAAACTCTTCTGGATTAATCCTGATTGCGGTTTGAAAACACGGGGTATTGCTGAAACAGTCGGAGCACTAAAAGTGATGGTTGAAGCTGCAGAACATGCGAGAGAAAAGTTTCTTGTAAAAGAGGAACTATAAGCTCTTTCAGAAATTTCGTTTACATTGGTAAATAAACAAGAAAACCACTGAAGTATTTCAGTGGTTTTCTGTAATTTCCAGTGTATTATTTAACATTAGAAAGGATTTTAGGAACTCTTTGACAAACTAGTTTCCATGGTCTTAACCCACTAAGTCAATATTTTTTTACTTTTGCCTCCAAGATGTTCTACTTAATTTTTATTAAATTTTTCAATCTTATAAAGTAAGCATTAATTAATGGTTTTAAAAGGCTGGGTGTCTATAATATATCGACTAAAATAAAAAAGTAGATGAATGATCATCCACTTTTTATATCAATCATTTACATTTAACTCATCTTTTAATTTCGTTATATAGTCATCTATCAATTTTGAATATCTTTTCTTACTAGACATAAACCATACATATTGAATTTGTAGATCTTCGTATCCTACAATATCTAAAATCTTGACATCTTCACTAATGATGTAATTTTCAGATAAATAAGGAGCAAATGAGACACCTAAGTTATCACCAATCGCCTTATAAATTGCATCAACATTTGTAGATGAAAATAATTCCCTCATTTCACCAAACTGTTTATAGAAATTATTTTTAAACCATTGCATATATACACCGTTATAAACAACTAGCGTTTCTTTAACGATTTCTTGTGGCGTAACGAATGATTTCTTTGCAAGGGGAGACTTTTTACTTACTAATAACTTCATTTTAGCTGTAAATAAATTGTGATAAATTAGATTTTCATTACTTTCTAGTAAATGTTTAATAAATGGTACAATACCAATATCACTACGGCTCTCTAGTACATCTTCAATAATTTCTTGGCCTGGTTTAAGAAAGACATCAATTGTGATATTAGGATGTTCTTCCTTTATAGCTGAAATTGGATTTAAAAGTTGTGTAATAAAACCCGGTACTGTAGATATTTTTAAATTACCGGTCATATTATCATTAATTAATTGTACATTCTGGATTAATTCTTGATATTTTAGAACGATTTCATTCGCTAAAGGTATAATTTGTTTTCCATCAATTGTTGGAATCGCATTATTTCCTCCTCTTGTTCGTTCGAATAATTTTATCCCTAATTTCTTTTCGATACTTACAATTGATTGACTAATAGCAGACTGACTTACAAATAGATTTTGTGAAGCAATCGAGAAGGAACCGGTTTTTGCAACTTCAACTAGATACTCTAATTTTTGTATATTCATGCTGTAAATATTCGAACTGTTGATACTCATTTTCTTCTCCTTCATATTACATTATTAATATTTTAACATAATTTGAATTGAATATATCTAGTTAATGTTATGGTATTATATGTTAGAAAAAGCCTGTTCTCAAATGTAGAGAACAGGCCTACTTTTATTGTACTCCTAATTGACTCTTAACTGATTCTAAAGTACTTCCTTTATACTGTTTAACTGGTTTTGGAGGAGCTGGGATCCAAGGGTTTTGCATTAAGTAATTCTTTTCAACAAATGCTAGGTCCTTCGCATCGACCGTACCGTCGAAGTTAATATCTGCACTTCGTTTATTTGTTCCCCAATATGTTTGGATTGCTAATGCGTCCTTCACATCGATTACATCGTCTTTGTTTACATCTCCAGCAGTTGCATATGGAGTGCTTTCTATACCTACTCTATAATATACACCATAGAATTGATCATCTAGATCATAATGAACATTAATTTTTGAGTAATAAGTTGTAAAATGACCTGGAATATCTTGGATTAACGTATAATCATCTTTTGATGGATCCATTCCTGTAATATCAAACGATCCATTTTTTGCGACGATATTTGTTTTTACTACTTTTCCATTACTATCAATTACTGTTAAAGTTGGCGAACTCTTTGAGTAATCTTTTGTAGAATCCAAAGTACCGGAAGCATTTTTAAAGCCTTCTGCATGTATATATCCTACAAATTCTGTTTGGTCGTTTTTTAAGATCCTAATTGATGTCACGCTTGTAAAAGGACTAGAAGTTACATTATCTACATTTGTAAATGTTGAAGTAACTGGGCTAGATGAATCATATTGGCTAAATGATGTATTATCTCTTGGCAGAAGCGGTTTAGGCACTTGAAGTGTTAAATCTACCATTGGTATATCACCATCTACGCCAGTAGTTCCATTAAAATTAACAGTAACATCAGATGAGATCCTGCTTCCTGAAGTAGTTTGTTTAACATCTAGTGATCCTCCAAGCTTTTGTGCTTCAGGATTCAATGAAATGTTTGTAATTTTTGTACCAGATGTATCTGAGAACTTATAGTTCGCTTTCTTTAATTTATTTACATTATTTGCTGTTAACGTCATTGTAAATGTGTCCCCTGGCTTTGCCAATACCTTATTGTATGTTGTCGGAGCATTTATCTGACCATATACATAAGGCGTATGCTCATTTACGAAATAATATTGGCTTTGAAGGTTACCATTTGTCGCTTCATCCATTCCTTCAAATTTCACAGGTAATACTGGTAAATCCGGTGACAATGCGATTTCATCAGATGTATTACCGTCTTTGTCAACTGTCAAATTATTAGTTGGCAGGTAACTATTATAATAAGCTAAAAATTGATTTTGTGTTTGATCAGCAGTAATTCCAGCAGCTTGTTTTACCGCAACATTATCATCTGTAATATGCCCTGTTACACCAACTTTAGTTTGTCCATCTTTATATTCAACGATTTGTTTTCCAGGTACTTCACCTTCTACATGAACGTCCCATTTTGGTTTTGTACCATCTACAAATAAATCTTGACTGATCGTATATTGTTTTCCGTCATCATCTGTACCTACCAATTTTAATACATATTGCCCCGCTTTTGGTACGACAAGTTGGTCATCTCTCATACCGATTGGATTATTCGGATCATTTGTAAATGGGTGGTAATATCCCCAGTATACGAAACCAAGTACATTATCAACACCTTCATCATATGCTACTCCATCATACGAATTAGCAATACCAAGATCTTTACCAGTTTTCGCATCCGAAAAAACGACATCAATTGTTTTCATATGTGAACTTAAGCTAAAGTTAGCAGCATCTGTTCGATTCCATTTTTGACTGCTTTGAATTAGTGATTCAGGCACTGATTTTTTATAAAGTTTAAAGTAATTAAACCCTTGCTCAACGTAGTGTACACCAAATGGAACTCGGTAAGTTTCTGAAGGATTGTCTTTGTTTGTATACACTACATAGCCTTCGTAAATCCCTTTTTCTGCTGTTTTTGGAATATTCAAGGTAATAGTTGTTTTCTTTTGGCTAATCCCTTTTAGTGTAACTGTTGAATCTGTTTGAACAGTTACTCCATTTGCTTGTGCATCTTTTGAACCGCGCAGATTTGATTGGAAATTTACTTTTACATCAAATGTTTTCGATTTTTCTCCTCTGTTCATTAACGTAACAGAACGTGTATCTGAATAGTCCGAACCATTATATGCGACATTTCCAAAGCTTAATGCACCTGTATCCTCATTAATTTGTTTTTCTTTTCCATTTATAATAGTCGACGTTTTTTCTTTAACTTTAATTTCAATCGTTGAATGAATTGCGTTATAAGGATCGATTCGTCCAGCACCTTGCTCAAATACACTATATGGCTTACTTAATGAATCAGCAGTATTCATTAAAATGGCCTTGATATCTTCTGGTTGTAAATCAGGTTGTGCTTGTTTTAATAAAGCTGCGACACCAGTTGTAAATGGTGTAGCCATCGATGTACCTGACATTCTTTGATACGCATTTTTATAATCAGTCGGATCATTTGGGCTATTAATAAAGCTTGGAACCGTTGAAAGTACACTCACTCCCGGTGCCGTAATTTCTGGCTTAATATCATATGTTGCACGTGAAGGACCTCGTGAGCTGAAGTCTGCTAATGTATCTCCCTGAGTTTTCGCTTCACCTATATCAGTAAATGTAAAGTTAGAAGATCCTGATTGTAGCTTTTTCTTCAAAGCAAGTCCATCTGCGTTAGATAACGAGAACGTTGGGATAAAGTTCACACCATCTCCTAAGAAGGTTGGAATTTGTCCTTCAGTAGGATTGTCATTATACAAAAGAACTGCTGCAGCGCCTTGTGCTTTAGCGACCGAGATTTTAGAATCTAATGTATAAGTTCCACGACTCATTAGAACAATTTTACCTTTTACATCTTTACCAGTGTATGCTTCACCTAGATTTACATCTACAACCGAATTCGTAACACCTTTTAATTTTGAAATATCATCCCCTGCGCCTTTTGCCATCAAAAGTAATGATGCAGTTACATTATCGATCGATCCTTTTCCTCCAAGTGTCGTAATTGGAACACTACTAGCCCCTACTGTTAATGCTAGAGCTGCTGTACCAGGTGCTCCTACGGTATACATCTTATTACCTGCATTTCCAGCTGCAACAACTGCTGTTACTCCATTTAAAACTGCATTGTTTATTGCGATACTAGTAGGATACATTGGGTCATTATAATTAGCACCTAAAGAAAGACTCATAATGTCCATTCCGTCTGCTACTGCTCGATCAATTCCAGCTAGAATGCCATCCGTCGTTCCACTGCCCCCAGGTCCAAGTACACGATATACATAAAGGTCAGCATCTGGAGCGACTCCAGTAGTTGCAAATTCACTAGTATTTTTTCCTTGTCCTACAATCGTTCCGGATACATGTGTTCCGTGTTCAGTTACATAATTTGCTGCTCCAGAGCTTCCTCCTGGCTTTCCAGCTTTTACCCAATCATCATAAGTTGTTTCCATCGGATCATTATCATTATTAACGAAATCGTATCCACCTTTATAAGCACCTTTTATATCCGGATGATTGTAATCTACCCCAGTGTCCAGTACAGCGACCTTTACTCCTTTACCTGTATAGCCTTCTTGATGTAATTTATCGATTTGAAGGTATGAACGCTCATCTGCCATTCCTTGTCCTTGCGTTTTAGTTGAATCTTCTGCTTTTTCTACTGGAAGATCTTCCTTAACAGTTTCATTGCTATAAATCGCTTTAACTGCTTTTGAATTTAAAAGAGATTTAACTTTATTTGCAGGAATCTTTAAAGCGACTCCATTGAAAGCATTTTTATATTTTCTACTTATTTTATATGTCGTGTCATCATCGCTTGATAGCTTTTGCAAGTCTTTGTCAAACGTTGCATGATCAGCATCTTCTAAACTTTTAGCCTCACTATCTGATAAACTTTCACCCTTTAAGGCTGCTTCAAGTACAGCTACTTTATGTGGTTTTTGATTGAATTGTACAATTACAGAAACATCTTCTGAACTATCTATATTAACATCAGGATTTAAGAATAATCCCGATTGATCATTCTTCGAAAGCTGTGTTAAGGCCTCTCTTTGAGCAGGTGTTAAATTAGCTAAAATCGACTCTGCATTCGTATCAAATGTTGCAGCCTTTACCTTTGACGATGAATTAAAATATGAAGCATGAAAACTACTAGAAATTAAACCTACACCTAATGTAATAGCAGTAGCATTTTTTACAATTTTTTTGTTTGTAAACTTCTTCCCCATTTTCCAGTCCTCCTGCATATTTTTTGATCTGTACTGATAGAAATTGTTATAATCCATTATTTTTTTTTAATTAATAGATCCGAACAAATACACTACCAAATTTCGACTAAATTCTTTCCCCTTCCCTATTTATTGACTTAATTATACGTAATCTGAATTTTCTGGTAAAATTAAAAATAATTCAAGATTAATAAGAGAATCTAATTTTTCCTAAATTCAAAAAGTATACTAAATCACTTTTTAGATCCTACCTTTTATGTATCTTTGTTAAGAAAAACCCCTGATTTATCAGCAGATTATAATTAAATAGTAAATAAAGTAGCCTCATAGACTGGCGAGCCTTTTAGACTAAGCCAGAGTTGCATCTACTCATTTCCTTAAATTGGCAACACTTTCATGTAATCTATTACAGTGCTGATTTACACTCTCTTTAAAAAAAGAGAAGCTGAAATGATCAGCTTCCCTTTGCGTTTATAACAAACACTTATATTAAATCTTTACTGTAAACCTAACTGACTTAATACTGTATCTAATGTTGCACCTTTATAAGAAGTTTTCGCTTTAGGTGCATTTTCTACAGTTGGATTTTGTAAACCATAGTTTTTAACAACATAGTTCATGTCTTTAGCGTCTACAACTTTATCAAAGTTAAAATCTGCAGAAGCTTTATTTGTACCCCAATATGTTTGTACAGCTAAAGCATCTAAAATATCGATAACATTGTCTTTATTTGTATCTCCAGCTGCAGCGATTGGTAAGTTATATCTAATTCGCTTTCCAACGATTTCACCACGAACATCACTGTACAATTCAAATTTTTGATTCATCGTAAAGTAACCTGGCACATCGACTTTCAGTGTATAAGGATTTATATCAGCTTTAAGTCCATCAATTAAATAGCTACCATATCGATCTGTAACTGGAGACTCAACAACTGTTTTCCCATCAAAAGAGGTAACCGTTACTTTTGCACCAATTTTACTTTGATCAATTGCATAATTTAGTCCTTTAATTGGATCAACTGCTGCTTCTGGTCTTAATGCTCCCTCTAACCTTGAATACATTGTTTTTACCTTATAACTTTCCATATAAGCGTAAACATTGTTCGTCACAACATTTGATTGATCAATTGTTGTTGCACTCATACCAAACCAGTTAATACTATCTGTTGTCCATTTGTTAGCAGTTTTTAGGTCAAAATTAAATAACGGTAAATCTTCTGGTAATGCTTTATCACCTAAATAATTAAATGTAAAAATATACTTCGTTGGTGTACTTTCTACACTAACCTGTGCATCACCATACTTTTTAACTGCATCATTTACAACTACATTCTCAACTGAAGCATAACTATCTTTTATCATTGTAATTTTAGTTGTTTTTAAATTTTTAACATTATTTGAACGAACGGTATAGTTTACACTATCACCTGTTGTAACAGTTTGTTTATTTGCTTTTACATAGAAGTATGGTAAATTTTGATCTACAAAAACGACTCTTAACATATTAGATGCATTACCATTAAAGTTTCTTGCTGCATCAAAACCATAAAACTGAACTTTTAATGGATCTGCTTGTTTTCTCACTAAAATTTTATCAGTGTAATTTCCATTTTTATCTGTTCTGATTGGATTTGTAGGAAATCCGTCATTATAAAATGAAACAACTGAATTGTTTGATTGATCGACAGGTAATCCTAAGCGAGTTCCTTCTTCAGTTTCTGGATCATGTAAGTTAATGTTAAAGTCATATAGGAATTGTCCATTCGAATCAAATTGACTATCTTTAACTTCAATTACTTTTTGATCCAACGAATCAAAACTTGAAGTCATTGTTGGTGCTCCTAGTTCATAAATGAAATCAGACGATGCTGAGAATGTTTTCCCTTGTTCATTTGTACCAACTAGTCTCAATTTATAGTGACCCGTTTTTGCAAATACTGGATGACTACTAATAGGATTTTTCGAATCACCTGTAAATGGATAATAAATTGTATTGAATGCAGGAGTATAATACTCTTGATTTTCATTTACTGCAATCGCATTAAATGTTCCTACTAATCCAAGATCTTCACCTGTAGTTGGATCTTGTAGTACTAGATCTATCGCCTTCATATGTGATTTTAGTGTAAATGTTATATCCATAAATGGGTAAGCATTTGCTGGCCATGCTGTGTCTGTGCCATACATTGGATTTTCGATATTAAACTTATCAATACCTTCGTTTACAACACGTCCACCAAATGGAATTTGGTAAGTTTCAGTCGGATCTGAGGAATTCGTGAAAATAATATATCCCTCATATGTTCCTTTTTCAGCAGTTTTAGGAATGTTTAAGTTAAACTTAATTGATTTTTGATTAATTCCATTTAATTTAACTGTAGTTGGTCCTTCTAACGTTACGCCATTTGATGCTGCATCTTTTGATCCTCTTAATCCCGTTTGGAATTTAACATTAACATCAAATGTTTTTGCTTTCTCACTACGATTTTTTAATGTAACAGTTTTTGAGCCTGAAATATCTTCACCATTAAATCCATAAGATCCAAAGCTCATTGCACCTGTTAATTCTGTAATTAATTTTTGTTTTCCATTCACAAACATAGGTGTTTTATCATTTACTTCTAACTCAACGTTTGAATGAATTGCTTCATAAGCGTCTACTCGTCCACTTCCTACCTCATATACGCTATAATTTTTAGATAGTGGATCTGCTGTATTCATTAAAATCGACTTTACATCTTCTGGTTGAAGATCTTTATTTGATTGAAGTAATAATGCTGATACACCTGCGACATATGGAGTAGCCATTGATGTACCTGATAAGCGTGCGTATGCATATTTATAATCTTCTGTATGTGTTCCATCTACCGTGTGATCATTTACATAAAACGGAACCGTTGAAAGAATTGAAACACCTGGTGCTGTTACTTCCGGTTTAATATCGTAGTTAACACGGCTCGGCCCTCTCGAACTGAACGTAGCTAAATCATCAGATGCGGTTTGAATTTTCTTGAAATCACCAAATGTGAAATCTGATTTACCATCTTTTAATGCTGCAGAAATTACTGAGCCCTCATCAAATGAAACTGAGAATGAAGGAATCGCATTCATTGATTCACCAAGGAATGTCTGAATTGCTCCCTCTGCCTTGTTTGTTTCATCGTTAGCCATGATAACACCCGCAGCACCTTGTGCTTTGGCATATGAAACTTTAGAGTCTAATGTATATACTCCTCGTTTCATGAACACAAATTTTCCTTTTACATCCTTATTTTGATAACCACTTGGATCTCCAAGTCCTACATCGACAAGTTGTACAGTTTTTCCTTTTAATGAAGTTAGGTCATCTTTATAGTTTTTCGTCAATTGTCTTATATTGTAACTTTTACCATTATTTACGCCCGTGTATTGATAAATATCAATTGCAACTGAAGACGCTCCAACTGTTAATGCTAATGCAGCCGCTCCCGGCGATCCAAGAGTAAACATTTTATCGCCACTATTACCTGCAGCTACAACGGTCGTAACTCCACTTAATACGGCATTGTTAACTGCAATAGAAGTTGCAAAAAGTGGATCATTTATTGTTGCTCCTAGCGACATGTTAATGACATCCATACCATCTTGTACTGCTCGATCAATCCCGGCAATGATCGCATCACTTGTGCCGCCACCACCTGGGCCAAGTACTCGGTAAGCATAAAGGTCCGCTTCAGGTGCCGCACCAACTGTTTTATACTCACTATTTGATACACCGCGTCCACCAATAATACCAGCAACATGTGTTCCATGTTCAGTATAATAGTCCGCTCCATTTTGAGATCCAGGTTTTCCTGCCTTCACCCAATCCGCATACGTTGTTTCCATTGGATCATTATCGTTATTAACAAAATCATATCCACCTTTGTAAGCATCCTTTAAATCCGGGTGGTTATAATCCATTCCGGTATCAAGAATTCCTACTTTAATCCCTTTACCGGTAAAACCCTCTGCGTGTAAACGATCTAAGCCGTCATATGGAGTATAATTTGCTACTTTAGCTTCATCAGTTTTTAGCTGATCATTTTCTACTTCTGGAGGGTCTATCGAAAATTTTTCGTTACTCCAAACTGTTTTAACAGCTTTTGATTTTAATAGATTTTTAATTTGATTTGCTGGTAGGCTCATTGAGACACCGTTAAATGCATGCTTATAGGAGCGGTTAATCTTATAATTTATTTTTTTATTTTCATCACCTGTTAATACTTTCTCTACATCATTTGAAAAAGATTCGTGATCCTGATCTACTAGCTTATTAGCATCGGTTTCAGATAAAGTTTTACCTTCGACACTTGCTTCAAGTTTAGCAATTTTTGCTGGTTTATTATTAAACTCTACTATGACACTAGTTTGATCTGAAGAGTTTAAGTCAGTGTCTTTAGAAATTTGAAGACCAGTCTCTTCGTTTGTTGAAAGCTGATTTAAGGCCGCTCTTTGTTCAGAAGTTAAATTTGCCAAAATATCATCTACATTCCTTGGACTAGCTGCTTTTGTGCTTTGTGTTACATGTCCAAGTGAACCTAATATAAAACTAGATGTTAAAGCTAAAACAGAAAAACTTTTTAACAATTTACTCTTTTTCCCCATTTCTCCAATCCCCTTATAAAATTATGTTTTTTTTGATAGAAATTGTTCGATTTACCTCAAATTTCCTTAAAAACGAACGCATAATCTATCAATTTACGACTCGTTTCTATCCCCTTCCCTATATAATGATTTCATTATACGTAATCAGAATTTTCTGGTAAAATTAAAAAAAATATAACTTTAATAACGAAATCTTATTTTTTCTAATTGCATTCTAAAGAATTGAACTAACACTTTTAGAAGTATTTTTGTGCCCAAAATCTTTTATTAATATAATTTACACATCAACACTGACGTTTTTCTGATAAAATATTTTTTGAAAAATATTCCAAAAAATTGGTTATGAATATCGCTTATTGTGCTAAAACAGACAGATCAAAAAAGAGAAGCCGCTATACGCCTTCCCCTTTCCAATTGATTTTTATTATTCTAAACCTAACTGACTTAATACAGTGTCTAACGTAACACCTTTATAAGAAGTTTTTGCTTTTGGTGCATTTGCTACCGTCGGATTTTTCAATCCATAATTTTTTATGATGAAATCCATATCCTTCTTATCCACAACTTTGTCAAAGTTAAAATCTGCAGATGCTTTATTTGTACCCCAATATGTTTGTACAGCTATTGCATCTAAAATATCGATCACATTATCTTTATTTACATCACCAGCTGATGCTGTTTCAAGTAAGTATCTTAATCTCTTTCCAACTGTTTCACCACGAACTTCATTCGATAAATATAATTGTTTTTGCATTGTAAAGTGACCCGGTACATCTACTTTTATTGTATAAGCATTTTTATCTGCTTTAAGTCCTTCAGCAATATAACTACCAGCTTTAGATGTTATAGGAGCTACAACGACTGTTTTCCCATCATATGAAGTCACCGTAACTTTTGCACCGATTTGACTTTGATCAATCGAATAAATCTTTTCACCAGTAGATGGATCTTTCGTCCCTTCTAATTGTAATGAACCTTCTAGTACTGAAAATTTCGATTTAGTCGCATAACCTTCCATATAAGAATAGACATTATCTGTCTCAACATTTGATTGATCAAATGTTGTAGCATCCATTATATGCCATAAGAATGGAGTTGAACGCGTATATTTATCAAGTGTTTTTATATCGAAATTAAATAACTTCAAATCTTCTGGTAAAGGTTTAGTACCAGAATACGTAAATGTAAACGTATAATTTAATACACTATCGAAATAAGGTGCAGTTTCTACAGATACTTGTGCATCGCCGTATTGTTTAACCGCATCATTTACAACAACATTTTCAATTGCAGCTAAATTAGTATCGACTGGCAATGTAATTTTTGTTGTTTTTAAGTTTTTAATATTATTCGAACGAACACTGTAATTAACCGATTCTCCCGTAGTTACAGTTTTTTTATTTGCTTTTAAATAAAAGTAAGGATAAGTATTTTTAACAAAAGCAACTTTTAGCATCGCAGAAGCATCAGCAGTAGCGTTTTTCGCTGCGTCTAAGCCATAAAATTGAACAGTTAAAGGCTGAATCTGACTTCTAACTAAAATTTGATGCTCATCATAATTTCCATTTTTATCTGTATATGATGGTAATGTTGGTCTTCCCCAATTGTAAAAAGAAACAACTGAATTGCTTGATTGATCAACATTAATACCATATCGATTTGCTTCCTCAACTTCAGGATCTTTTACATTAATATTAAAATCATATAAAAATTCTCCCTTAGAATCTAACTGACTTTCATTATATTCAATAACCTTTTGATCTAACGAATCAAAGCTTGAAGTTATTGTAGGAGTTCCAACTTCATATAAGAAATCCGAAGCCGCCGAGAATGTTTTACCTTTTTCATTTGAACCAACAAGCCTTAATTTATAATGACCCGTATTTATTTTGACAGGATCACTGCTAATTGGATTTTTTGGATCACTTGTAAATGGATAATAATAGGTATTAAAAGCTGCACCAACATAATATGTTTGATTTTCATTTAGAAGGAGTGTATTAAAAAATCCCACAAGTCCTAAATCTTCACCTGTATTTGGATCTTGTAATACGACATCTAAAGTCTTCATATGCGATTTTAGATTCATCGAAAAGTCAAGATCTGGATAACTAGTTTGTGGCCAAGCGCCTTCGTCTGAAAAAATTGGATTTTCAATTTTAAATGTATCAATCCCTTCGTTTATTACACGTCCACCAAATGGAATTTGGTATGTTTCAGTTGAATCTTGAGTATTCGTGAAAGTGATATAACCTTCATATGTTCCTTTTTCTGCTGCTTTTGGAAAGTTTAAGTTAAATTCAAATGATTTTTGGCTAATTCCATTTAATTTAACAGTCGAAGGGCCTGTTAAAGTTACATTGTTCTGAGCTGCATCCTTCGATCCTCTTAATCCAGTTTGGAATTTCACATCTACATTAAATGTTTTTGCTTTTTCACTGCGATTCTTTAATATAACTGTACGTGAATCAGCTATATCTTGATTGTCAAATCCAAAAGAACCAAAACTCATTCCACCAGTTAATTCTTTAATGGATTTTTGTTTTCCATTTATAATTGTAGGGGTCTTGTCCACTACCTCTAATTCTACATTTGAGTGAATAGCCTCATATGCATCTACTCGACCGCTTCCTACTTCAAAAACACTGTAATCTTTTGCCAAAGGATCTGCTGTATTCATTAAGATTGATTTAACATCTTCCGGATTTAAATCTCTATTTGATTGAAGTAAGAGAGCTGAGACCCCTGCAACATAAGGTGTTGCCATGGAAGTTCCAGATAAGCGCTCATACGCATATTTGTAATCTTCTGGTTTTGATCCATTAACTGTTTTATCGTTTACATAGAATGGTACCGTCGAAAGGATTGATACACCAGGTGCAATTACTTCTGGTTTAATATCATAGTTCACTCGAGATGGACCTCTAGAACTGAATTGTGCTAATTCATCAGAAGCAGTTTTTAATTTTGTGAAATCTCCGAATGTGAAGTCTGTTTTACCAGCTTTAATTGCAGCTGCGATTGTATTACCATCATCATTTGAAACGGAGAATGCAGGAATCGCATCAACTGATTCACCTAAAAATGCTTGAATTGCACCTTCAGCTTTATTTGTTCCATCGTTATACATTAAAACCCCAACAGCACCTTTTGCTTTTGCATTTTTGATTTTGTCAATTAAAGCAATTGATCCACGCTTAATGAACGCAATCTTACCGTTTAAGTCTTTTCCATTAAAGTCAGCTGGATTTGCTAAACCAACATCAACAAGTTGATACGTTTTTCCTTTTAATGTTGTTACATCATCTTTATAATTTCTTGCTAATTGTCTTAACGTATAGTTTTTGCCATCTTGGATACCAGCATATTGGTAAATATCAAGTGCGATTGATGATGCACCGACTGTTAAAGCTAATGCGGCAGCACCAGGTGATCCTAATGTATACATTTGATCCCCGCTATTACCTGCTGCTACGACAGTCGTTACGCCGCTTAGTACAGCATTGTTTACAGCAATTGAAGTTGCATAAAGTGGATCATTAATTGATGCCCCAAGCGACATATTGATGACATCCATACCATCTTGAACTGCTCGATCGATCGCAGCGATAATATTTTCACTTGTACCACTACCACCAGGTCCTAGTACTCTATAGGCATATAAGTCTGATCCAGGTGCTGCACCAACTGTTTTATACTCACTGTTTGCTACACCTCGTCCACCAATAATCCCAGCAACATGTGTACCATGTTCAGTATAATAATTGGCCGCTGTTCCCGGTTTTCCAGCATTCACCCAATCGGCATACGTCGTTTCCATCGGATCATTATCGTTATTAACAAAATCATATCCACCTTTGTAAGCATCCTTTAAATCTGGGTGGTTGTAATCGATTCCTGTATCAAGAATGCCAACTTTAATTCCTTTACCTGTATACCCTTCTGAATGTAAACGGTCTAAACCATCATAAGGTGTATAATTTGCAACATTTGCTTCATCAGTTTTTAACTGTTCATTATTTTCTGCTTTTGCTGGAGGATCAATCGAAAATGTTTCGTTGCTCCAAACTGTTTTAACTGCTTTGGATTTTAATAGATTCTTAATTTGATTTGCTGGTAGACTAAGCGAGACACCATTGAAAGCATGTTTATATGAATGATTAATCTTATAACTCACTTTTTTATTGTTTTCATTCGTTAATACTTTCTCTACATCATTCGAAAATGTTTTATGGTCCTGATCTACAAGTTTAGATGCTTCAGTTTCAGATAATGATTGCCCCTCTACACTTGCTTCAATTTGAGCAATTTTAGCAGGCTTATTGTTAAATTCAACAATAACAGAGGTTAGATTTGAAGAGGCTAAGTTAATATCTGAAGAAATTTGAAGACCTGTCTCTTCATTTGTTGAAAGTTGATGAAGAGCCGCTCTTTGCTCCGAAGTTAAATTTGCTAGAATTTCGTCTACATTTCTTGGACTAGCTGCTTTTGTATTGTGAGATATGTGGCCAAGTGAACCTAATATAAAACTTGATGTTAACGCTAATACAGTAAAACTTTTTAAAACCTTACTCTTTTTCTCCATTCCTAAGTCTCCCTGTAAAGATTAATTTTAATAGAAATTGTTCAAATACATAACGAGGTCTTCTCTAATTTGGATTAGAACAATGAATGATTTCCAACTTCCGGCTTAACTCCATCCCCTCCCCTATTCATTGATTTCATTATAAATAATTAGAATATTCTGGTAAAATTAAAAATTATAGATTTTTAATAATAAGGTCTTATTTTTACTTGTACTCTTCGAAAGTTTTGTAATAACACTCCCTTATAGTTTTTTCACTTACTTTAGGGGCTCTTGGCTAGTTAAGAATCTAGCGTCGTGATTTTTAAATGTATCTCTACGTCGTCCTCACTTAAAAACTAGTAACCTAAAGAGGAATTCAACTAATCTACTTATAAATTAGCTACAATGATGACCCAAATAAAAAAACTCGTGCAATTGGCGAGCATTTAGGCGCAGACAGAGGCGTAGTTACACAACTACGTCGAGTTTTTTTCTCCGCTGCCAATTTATACTTTCTAATATGCAAAAAAGAGAAGCCAGTATTTAGAGCTCCTCCTAAAATTTCTATTATTAAATCCATTCCAATTCCGCTTTTACTTGATTAGTTTCGATAGGAATGTCACGTTGATTACCACTATCACTAAAGAACTGAATCAATTCGATCGCTTCTTCATATTGACCTAATTCCATATAGTATTTATATAATTTTTTCCCATACTGTTCATAATAAAAAACATTATTTGTTGAAGCAAACTGTGGAATAGCTACCTTTGCTAAATAATCATAATACCCACTTCGATTTTTTTTACAATTCAAAAGTAAGAGGTTAAATAATGTGAGATGAATCGGGCTATTATGTTTCTTAGCTAAAGCAATTCCTTTTTTTACTTCCTCTAAAAGATTTTCTATATTCAATAACTGTCCTTCCGAGCATGATTCAATGTAATTGTAGAATCGTCGTAAGTAATAGAATGATGTATGATCTGTCATGAATAATGATTTCTTAAAATAATGTGCAGCTTGCTCGAAATCTTTTCGTTTAAAGAACTCTACCCCTAAATTATTTAAAAGAATACGTTTTTTTTCATTATCACCTAAGTTTTCACAATTATGAATTAAATTCATATAGCTTTCTACTAATTCCATAAAATCGATATCATTTTCACTTTCAAATTGCATTAACATTAAAGTTTGAGCATTTATTGCTTGCAAATAGTTACATGTTTTAATGAAATAATCGTTTGCTTTTTGAGCATAAGTATAAGCTAGTACTTTCCCCCTTGCGTAGTGATAGCCAAGAGCTAAGTGATAGTAATATTCTTCATTTTTGTATTCTTCTATATTAATTTGTTTTAAAATTTTAACTGCCTCTCTAAAATCTTCACTTGTTGTAGTCCGATATGTACTAATACAAAACATTCCTTTAATGTGTAGAAGAAGACTTTTTTCAAAATCAGAAATCCTTTGGAAATTTTTTTCCGCATATTCGATTATCGATTTAGTTTCAGGTAACATCTTCTTATGAAGATAGTACCTTGCTGTTAATAAGTGATAATACACTGCATATTTAGAAGCTTTGATAAACGGTATACTTTCTAATTCTTTTTTTATCTCCTCAATTTGAATGGAATTTTGCATAATAATGGCAAGATCCCAATCTTTTAACCGCTGTTCAATATGATGTAATGCTTTCATTTCTTTGTTTAGATCAATCCCTAACCGTTCTGTTAATTTGGATAAAATATCAGGTGATATACTCACTTTTCCACCTTCGAATCTACTAATATATGTTTTACAGCAAATCTCTTTGCTTAGGTTTGATTGGCTGATTCCATTTTTTTCACGATAAAATTTGAAAATTTCTCCGACTAACATTTTAGCCTCCCTAATGAACCAACATTATTAGAAATAGTTCAGTTTAGTAATTTTTGTTTATGTCATTACATTTCTTTTAAATTGCAATAAATTATTGTTTTTTCTTTCGTTTGAGTTATGACGTAAATGTAGGATTCCAATGGATAGGATTCGTTTTCCCAAATATTTTTTTAATTTTCTAACATCAATATTTATTGGTTTTATTATACAAGAACAATCTTTTCTAATAAAATTAATTAGTTTAAAATTATAATAAGATAATCTTATATTAAGAAGGAATAGTCAGAGGACTTCTAAAATTCCGGATCATAAAAAAACATTTTTCCAAATCTGGAAAAATGCCTCTCTTAAAATTAATATTTAAGCAATAAATGACTAAAATACACTAAAAATTCTAATCCCAATCCTTGGACTGTACTTGAACTTTTTCAAATACTTCAAGCGGAATCTTAAAGAATCAGAGGTTTTATTTTCTTACTTCAATTTTACGTATAAATAAATATAGAGCACAAAAATAAAAATGCAGGAANNTTCCTGCATTTTTATTTTTGATACATTATTTTTGTAAAACGGTAACTGTCTGTGGTTTTGTAGTTACTTTAAAGCCGTCTTTACTTACCACATCTGCTGATATTGTATACGTACCACTTGGAACAGTAGCTTCCGGAGCCCATTTCAAGTGAATTTCAACTTGATTATCAACATTAAAAGAATCCACAAGGTTGCCGTTTACATCCTTAACATTAATTTTCCAATTCACTTTGTTATTGCCATAACCGTTGATTTGAGCAGGAGTACTTGCATTAACATTTTTATTTGGGTATACACTGAAATAGCTAACAAGCATTCCTTCATTAATATAAGAAGTGTCTCCCCAAACTGTGTAGCTGTGATTTAAAGCATAATCGGAACCTAATACAACAACACTCTTAGGCTCTTCTTTTACAAGTAAAGATGTTTGACCTGGTTGTAAAGGCTTATATTTACCGTTATACCAAACAATCGCACCGTAATAGCCACTTCCTTTTTCATTGTCTGTAGCTTTGAATGAAATTTCATATTGACCATCTATAGGCTTTACTTGAATATCGGATACAACAGGAGCAACTGAATCAACATGGAAAGGAAGTTTCACGATTTGTGGTTTCGCATCCTTATAATCTAATGTTGATTTAATGACATAGTTATAAGTGCCATCCTTAACAACTTTTCCGTTTTCGTCTGTTACATCCCATACATAACCACCATTCATGTAGTCGCTGTAAGACATAATATTTTTACGGAACTTCCATGGCTTTCCAGTATATTCACTAAAGTCACCTAGGTATTTAATCATTTCTCCGTTTGCATTCTCCACGTACATTTCAGTCTTTTCTAAATTACGTAATACAGTAAATGTTGGGAACACTGTATTTAACCCAGCATTAGGAGAAATAACAATTCGATCCTTATTAAATCTTGCTGTTTTTGGATCATATCCTAATGGGTATGTATTTTCAGAAAATGGTTCGTCATTCCAAAGTGTCGTATATCCTAAGAACGCATCTTTTTCATATGCTGCAGGATCAATATTTTGTGGTAGATCCCATTCACCATAGTAACCCATGTATGGAACCGTTAAAGGAACTGCTGACTCACTGTTTTTACCAGATGGAACTAAACGGACATACCCTTCAACAAATGTACCTTTCTTTAAGCTTGACGGAAGTTGAATTTGAATATCGAGATTTTTTTCTTGTCCTGGTTTAATTTTTAATGTTTTTCCTGCTGTAGACGATACTGTTTCTCCATTCACAGATGCGATAGCACCTTGTACACGCTCGCTTTTTAACGTTAAATATTCTTTTGAATCCAATGTTCCATCATTATCTAGGTCAATATCTTTTGTTACTTTACCGTCCGTTAAAACGTCAACATATACTTGATATTCTAAATCTTTTATATTCAAATTTTGAAGCGCTTCTGCATTTAATTTGAAGTGTACATTATCAGATTTGATCTCTTTTAACGCAACTGCTCCTGCTTGCTCAAGCGGAGTTTTTTCTCTTGTCACAAGTACTGGTGTTTTAATCGCATTTTCAATTTGCATTAAGCCCGAACCTTGTACGCGTGGGGAATACGGTACTTCATTATTCGTAGAAGGATCAAGAACTAACTTTGCAGTATTCATTAATGCAATTTTTGCTTTTAAAGCTGTTTCTTCTGAATGAGTTAAACCTTTTTCATATAGTGATTGCAGTATTAATGCTGAACCTCCTGCAACATGAGGACTTGCCATAGATGTTCCGCTCATTACCTCATATTGATTTCCTGGAACAGTCGAATAAATTTTACCACCAGGTGCAGAAATCTCAGGCTTAAAGTCTAATGTATGTGGTGTACCATAAGATGAGAAATATGACATCGTATTCTTATTTGGATTTTCAACATAGATTCCAGTTGACGGTTTCATTTTCACAATATGACCGCTCGTTAACTGAGAAATTAAAGTAGCTCCAACTGCTCTGCTAGTCGTTGCAGCAGGTGTAAAGTAAGGACTAAAATATACGAATGGATAGTCAACATCTTCATTCGCAGGTACAAGGATTACTGCCTTTGCATTCTTCTTTTTCGCTTCGGTTTGAATATAAGTATATGAACCATATTTTCCATTTGGTTTTGCAACGACAATTTTATTTGTCACATCTTTATCTTTAAAATCAGCTGTCTTACCTTCTCCAACGTATACCATCTCGTAAGATTCAAGTGGCGATAATACACTAGAAAGCCTCATATCAAACTGTGTTTGGTCTTGGTATGGTAACTGTAAACCATCTTCTGATTTAAGAGATGCCATGTGTATACTCGTATTTTCATAGGAAGCAACAGATAATGCATATGGGCTTACTCCTGGTTCACCAACTGTTCCAATATCTGGATTTTCAGCATACGGTTTTACGGAGGACGGTATTAGATTATTTTTTGTGCTATAAGCAGAATTTCCACCCGCTTCAACTACAAGCGTACCTTGTTCGGTTGCTTCACGGATCGCCTTTTGAATTGGATCATCTTCTTCACTTACGAAACCCGCGTCAGTTCCTAAACTCATGTTAATGACATCTGCTCCCATAGTCACCGCGTGCTCAATACCAGCAATAATATCATCTTCATATGCTCCATTTGCATTATCAGAGAATACTTTTTCTGCCAACAACTGTACTCCTGGTGCAATACCTTTTACTCCGTCATTTGCTTCGTCACCATTCGCTCCTACTGTACCTGCAACATGCATACCGTGTGAATTCCCTGCACTGTGTGGAATGACATCTGTATCATGATCCGCCCAGTCATATCCTGTTGGTACCTTGTCGCTGTACCATACTTCGCCCACACCAGTTTCCGCGAATTTTTTTTGAATACTTTCTTTCGAATACTTTTCCTTTGCTTTTCCTTTTTCTGTCAACGTCATATCTTTATGAGTATAGTCTATTCCCGTGTCGACTATAGCAACAAGTAATCCTTCTCCTTGATAGCCATAATCCTGCCATACTTTTTGAGCTTGTACTAATTCTTTGCTTGCCCCCATAGAAGGCTGAAATTTTCTTGCGATATGTACATTTGTTACACCTGGAGTCGATTGAATTTCCTCTAAGTTACGAAATTCAGTTTCTACACTAAAACCATTAAATCCTTCATAAAAACGTTGTTTAACTTTCACATCTGATTTCTTAGAAATGTGTTCAATCGCTTCATCTTGTTTTTGTTTAAATTGTGCTCTTTTACTTTGATTAGACTCTTCCGTGGCTGTTTGTGGCTTCTCAACTTCAACGATTACACGTACTTTTTCATTTGGTTTATAAGGTTTTACTATTCCCTTCTCTTTTAAATCTTTATAGCCAAACTCATCTACCGCATCTTGAGCAGTTTGTTTTTGCTCATCAACAAAAATTTGCTGACCTTGTTTTACAATTTCTTCAATACTTGGAGCAGGGATCTGATTTTCCTCTGTTCCTTCAGCAAATCCTGTTGATGTAAATAACATTGTAACCAAAGTTGTTGTTGCAAGAACCTTGTAAGGAAAACTTTTTTTCTTTTTCATTTTTACTCTCCTCTACAGTAAACTTTCATTTTCTTAATCTATTAAAATGAAATAGATTTAACTCAAAAGCACCAAAAAGATTATTCATTCTTTGGCCAAATCTGGTACAATACTAATTTTAATTGCGTTGTTGCAAGAATCATATTGGGTTATTTATATGACCTTTAGACCTATGTATAAAAATTAAAAAACAAAAACTCAAGTAGAAAATAAGGGAATTTTAACTTATTTGGTCGAGAGGCTTCTAAAAAGAATGATTTAATCGGGATAATCCAACTAAGTCGATGAGCAAATTTATTGATTTAATTACAAATTGAAGAAAAAAATGATGAATTTCTGACTTGAAGTACAATTAAAAATAGTAAAATAGAAAGGATTAAATAAAGCTTAAATAGTCCAACTTTATTATTTTCAAGACAAGTCTCTATCTTCATTTTTGGATGTTATAGCGGTCAATGGATACCTAGATGAAGAGACGAAAAGATCGTAGGCTCCATTTTATTCAATCTATCAAAAGGAAGGATTTTCTTGTTTTTTCAAAAAAAAAAGGTGCCCCTAAAAAGATTTACTTTTGGGACACACTCCTCTTCTAAGATTAATATTTAAAGCAATGAATGACTAAAATACTATAAAACCTCTAACCACTATCCCTTGTCTGTACTTAAAACTTTTTCAAGTACTTCAAGCGGAATTTTAAAGAATCAGAAGATATTCAGACAACTCGGTAAGATTTTTTAAACTTGAAAAAAGACGACTTAATAACAGTCGTCTTTTCCAGAGTGTTGAAATATAAAA